>JBJKQX010000385.1:0-6405 GCA_046704965.1 Binataceae bacterium (SeqCode) | reverse complement strand
TCGCCGCCGGTGAGGCGAAATTTTCTAAAGCCCACGCCTATTGCAACACGCGCGACGGTTTCGTACTCGTCGGCGGTCAGCAACTCAGGGCCGGGCAAAAACTGCAGCCCTTCAAGCGGCATACAGTAGACGCAGCGCAGGTTGCATCGGTCTATGACAGAGATACGCAGGTAGTCGATCTCTCGATTGAATGAATCTCTGGGCACAATTGCATTCTAGTCGGGGCCCAAACGCGCGTACAACCACGACGGCCCTGGCCGATGCAAGGCTTCGCTCGCTTGAAGAAAACTGTTACGCTTAGTTGCCAATGCTAGTTGGAGCTAGCAATCGTGCTCCAGAGGCACTCGGCGTAACCGGACGACGGGCTGGTTGCGCGAAGGTATAGCAAGAATGCTTTCGAGAATTGCCGTTTTGCTCGCAGTTGCTTCGGTGGCGGCTTGGGCGCTGCACGCGATGGTCGAGAGACCGGGGGATCGGTCTGCGCTGGAACAGGAAGTGGTGGGGCAGCTTGATGCGCTGCGTGAGCACCTCTTCAAGCGTTAGGTCTTTTAGCGCTCTTTAACGGCCAACGCGATTGGTTTTTGCGGATTACTTCGGCTTTGCGCCGCAAGTGACCGGCGTTATTCGCTCGATCTCACAATATTATTTTTTCGGCACGGCTGATTCGTGACCAATTCGGGGCGTAAAACTCGTTTGCGTATCAGATTTTTTCGCGGGCTGGCTCGGCTCAACGTCGAGCATCCCTTCCTCGTTATCTTCGGCGCCGTGCTGTTGGCGGCTGTCTCGCTCGCATACACCAAGGCACGGCTTCAATTCGATACCGGACAGGACGCTCTTGTCTCCGGCAACAACCCCGACGCGCGCAACTACATGCGCTACAGCGCCGAGTTCCCCGACCTCGACGGTGCCATCATCGTGGTTCGCGCCCATCCCGACCCGCGCCGCGCGGAACATTTCGTTGACGCGCTCGCCAAGCGTCTTTCCGCCGACAAAGCCAACGTCAAGAGAGTCTTCTATAGAGTTGACCCGGGACTGTTCTCGAACCGAGCGCTGCTTTACTTGAGCGCCGGAGACCTCGACAAGCTCTCCACGGAGATTCGCCACAATCAGCAGTTCCTGCACGACTACGCATCCGACCCGACGCTCGCGAACTTTTTTGGTCTCGTAAACAAGCAGGCGAACCATGCGATGGCCTCGCGGATGATGTCCGGGCTACTCGGCTCGGGCAACCGTTCGCCGTCTGCAGGGTCCAATAATCTCAACCTGGGCACGCTCAACGCTGTATTGAGCGGGATGCTCGCGGCGCCAGGCACTCCCTTCACTTCGCCCTGGCGCGGACTCACCGGTGAGACCGGGCAAAGCGGAGCGCTTCGCGACGGCTATCTCGCCACCGAGAATGGCAAGTACCTGCTGATGCACGTCGCGCCCGGCGACGGTGTAAAGGACGGGCCCAATCCTGTGGCCGCGATCGAGCACGATATCGAGGCGGTCCGTGCTCAATTTCCGGGAATCGAGGCCGGGATGACGGGCGGCCCGGCGTTGGCGTACGCCGAGCAGCAATCGACCAAGCACGATATCGCGCTTGCCTCCGCTATCGCCATCATCAGCAATGCGCTGCTGGTCATCATCCCATTTCGCGGAATCGTCGAACCGATCTTCGCGCTCATAGCGCTGCTGGTCGGCGTATCATGGTCGTTTGGCTTCACCACGGTTGCCGTGGGGCATCTGAATCTGCTTTCCGCCGTCTTCACCAGCATCCTTGCCGGCATCGGCATCAACTTTCCCATCCACATGATGGCGCGATACGACGAAGCGCGCCGGCGTGGCGCGACCGTCATGCACGGAGTCGAGCTGGCGGTCGTAAACACGGGCACGGGAGTGGTCGCCTCCGCCTCAATCATGGCGCTCGCCTTCCTGATGCCGGTGTTCTCGAACTTCAAGGGCATTGCGGAACTCGGCCTGGTTTCCGCCGCAGGCCTGTTTCTGTGCCTGGTGTCGGCGCTGTTCGTATTCCCGGCGCTGGTCGCGATACGCGATCGCAACCGCCCCGCCAGCGGAAGGCTCACAAGCGTGAAACCGCCCGAGCAATCGCGCTTGCAGTTCCTCTTCCGTCGTCCATGGGCAATCCTTGGAGTTACCGCGGCCCTGACGGCGGGGGTGTTCGTGCTGGCGCCGCGAATACATTTCGACCAGAACCTGCTCAAGCTGCAGGCCCAGAGCAGTCAGGCGGTTCGCTACGAGAACAAGCTGCTCAAAGACTCCGGAGGCCGCTCGTCATGGTTCGCGGTTTCGCTCGCGAAGACCCAGGCGCAGGCGGCACGGCTCGCGGCTGAATATCGCAAGCTTCCCGTCGTGGCCGCAGCCGAGACAATTGACAGCTTCATACCTGACAATCAGGCAGGCAAGCGGACTATTCTGGCCAGGCTCAAGCCGGTCGTCGACCCGATCGAGGTGAAATCGCCCGCCCCTGCAGGCAATCCACAGGCTCTCGCCCGCGACCTGGAAGCGCTCAAGTTCAAATTGGGCTCCGCCGGAACTTCATCTCAAACAGCGGAGACTTCGAAACTCGTGAGCGAGGCCCTGGCGCGACTGAAGACGGATCCGACCGCCTTCGAAACTTACGGACGCGCGATGGCGGCCGATCTGGGGCGAAAGCTCGCCCAGCTCAAGAAGAGTCTTTCGCCGGGAGATATAACCGAAGCCAATTTGCCCAAAGTGCTCCGCGACCGCTTCATAGGCACAAGCGGTGCCTACCTGGTTCAGGTCTATCCGCGCGGCGACGTATGGGCCGACGCTCCGCTTCATCGGTTCGTCACGGAACTGCGCACTGTCGATCCCCACGTTACCGGTCCTCCCGTTCAGTCCTACGCGATGGCGAACGTGATGCGCCGCGGCTACGAGCGGGCGGCGGTGCTGGCGCTGATTGCAGTGTTCATCTTCGTGTTTGCGGATTTTCGCAGCCTGCGCGACACGATGCTTGCGACGGTCCCGCTGCTGGTCGGCGGCGCCTGGCTGCTGGAATCGATGGTGCTGCTCGGTTGGGAGTTCAATCTTGCCAATCTGTTCGCGGTGCCAATTCTGATTGGAACCGGCGTCGATAACGGCGTGAACATGCTCTACCGATGGCGCGAAGAGCGCGACAAGTCACACCTGATCCTGACCAAGGCGGTGGGCAAGTCGGTCACTATCGCTTCGCTTACCACGATCGCCGGGTTTGCCGCGCTCATCCCGGCATCCCATCACGGCATCTCAAGCCTGGGATGGGTGCTGAGCCTGGGAGTCACATTCATTCTGTTGGCAACGGTGCTGGTGCTGCCCGCGATGTTTGAAGTAATCGGGCAAAGAGAGAATGCAAGGAATTCGGCCACTCACACGCATACGGAGGAATCGCGGCGACTCGCAAGCGGCGGTCTGAAGATGCTCGTGGTGGGAGCTTTCCTGTGTGTCGGTGCCGTGCTCTATCCCTTCACGGGTTGCGCTCAAACGGTCCGGCCGCAACCGACGACAAGCGCGAGCGCTGCGGCCTCCAACAAGCCTGCGACGGGACCTTCGCCCGGCAATTCGGCCGTAACGAATATATCGTCGAACGTGCCTGAGGGCAGTGGAGAAATCGCTGAGGAGAAATTGCGCAACGTACTCGGCAGCGACCCGCAAACGAGCCGCGTCGTTGCGGATGAAAGCTCCGCCGCGCGTCCCCGATGCTGCATGAGGCCCAAATCGCGTCAGGCCGGGGGCGTCGTCAACCCGTAATCGGGCGTTCCGGCTCACCCTGACAATACGCGCATCGGCAAAGATCCCTCAGCTGACCGGTCGTGTAGAGAGTTTCATGGCCGTCCACCCATCCGATGAACACTCCCGTCTCTCCGAGCCGGGCGAGCTTGCTGAGCCGCTTGGCGCCGTCCGGTATGACGCCCTGAACGCTGCCCTGACATTGTTCGCACGGACACGCGCGACGCAGGTTTTCGAGCGGATAGATGCTGTCGTGACCGTCTGCCCAGTTGAGGCCGACCGCGTAGCGTCCCACTTCATTGAGCAGTTTTATTTTCGGTATCTTTGACTTGCTCGAAGACATCGGTGCACTCTACCTTTCGACTATAGCATTTGCAGGACGGTCTCAGGGAATAAGTCTTTCCAGGGAGACAAACATCATGGCCTCGGAAATCGACCGGCGGACGCTTCACGGCCGCCTCGAACGGCTTGCGTCACATTCAGCCGAAGAACTTCTCTCCAAAGAGCCCCACTGGGGCGACGCGATCATGTGCGACGGCCTGCTCTACGCGTCGCGCGCGCTCAAGACAGACGCACCCGCGGAGGCTGCGCGCCGGTGGTTCGAACCGAAACTTGGTTCGGGTCCGAATCTCGATCGATGGTTCTGGTTCTGGTCGGCTGAAGCGTTGCCCGCTTTGGGACTTTATCAGCTTACCGGTGCGAGCGAGTACCTTGATTACGCGCGCGCGGTTATCGACGCGGTGGAAAACAAGATACCCCATACTCAGGACGGCGTGCCCATTCCGCATCCTCCGGAACCGATGGTGTGGGTCGACGTGGTTTATTTTGTCGCTCCCGCGATGGCGAGGCTTGGCCGGATCACCAAAGACCCGTCGCTCTCGGGGCGTGCCCTTGCGCAGGTGCAGCTTCACGCGAAACATCTGCTCGACCCGGTAACCGATCTTCTATGGCACGTCGCCAACGTCGAAAAGAAAACCCACTCGCCGTGCCTGTGGGCGCGCGGCAATAGCTGGTTTTCCATCGCCGCGTCACAGGTGCTGAGCGAGCTGAAAAACGATGGAAGCGAACCCTCCTTCGCGAGGCAGGCCGAGGACATCGGCAACGACCTCGCCCGCCAACTGAATGCGATATCGGCTCTTCAGGACGTTGACACCGGCCTTTGGCACACAGTGCTTGAACAGCCGACTTCCTATCTCGAGTCGTCGGCAAGCGCAGGTTTCGCGCTGGCTCTCGGGCGCGCACTCAATCTCGATCTGGAGAGATTCAACGGTTTTCGCGCGCGCAGAACCTACCGGCACGCGCTCTCCGGCATCTGTTCAAAAATAAGCAGAGCAGGAGAATTCACGGGGGTCTCGCAGCAGACGCCACCCGGCGATTTTGCCCATTACCAGTCAATCGCGGTCGGCAGCGCGTCGTTCGGCTCAGGCGTATGCATGATGGCGCTGGCCGAAGCGTTGGAGCACCCGGAATAGGCCGGCACTGAAAAGGGGGCGACTGTGGCATCGAAAAAGGTAGTCGTATTTCCGGGCGATGACGCCGCGCCGGAGGCGATGGCGGCGGCGATGGACGTGCTCGGGGCGATGAAGCTCGACATCGAGTACGTCGAGTTTCCGCCCGGAGAAGAGTGGGTGCGCGGCGAGACGGACGTCAACGCGCGCGAGGCGATCGACGCTTCCGACTCGACGCTGTTCGGCGCCACCTCGGGCAAGACGCGCGCGATCATGCATCTCAGATGGGGCCGGGAAACCTACGCGAACGCGCGTCCCGCCCGCTACATCCCAGGTGCGCGAAGCCCGCTAAGCTCGCCCGAGGGAATCGACTTCGTAATCGTGCGCGAGAATCTCGAAGACCTTTACGTCGGTGTCGAGGGCCCGCTCGCGGATCTCACGCCGCTCAGGCCGCGCAGCAGATTCACGCGCGAGCCGCTCGACACGTCGGCCACGGGCCACTATGCAATCAAGGTCATCACGGAACGCGGCACGCGGCGTGTCGCAACCTTCGCGTGCGAACTTGCGCTCAAGAGAAAGCGCGCCGGCGGACGGGGCAAGGTCACCTGCACCTCGAAGTACAACATGCTGCGCGAGTCGGACGAGTTCTTCCGCGGAATTGTTGAGCAAACCGTGGCGACATATTCCGGACTCGATTACGAACAGTTCATCGTGGACGACTTTGCGCGACGCCTGGTTCAGTCGCCGCACGAACTGGACGTTGTAGTCGCGCCCAACCTTTACGGCGACATCCTGTCCGACGCGGCCGCGGGCACGATAGGCGGTCTGGGCGTCGCGCCGAGCGGATGCTACGGCGACACCTACGCTTACTTCGAATCGGTCCATGGGACTGCGCCAGATATCAAGGGCCTTGGGATCATTAACCCGACCGCGACTATCCTGTCGGCCGCGATGATGCTCGATTACCTGGGATTTGCGCAGCAGGCTTCACGACTCGAAGCCGCGGTGCGCAAAGTGTACGCACGGGGCGAGACTCTCACGCCGGATCAGGGCGGCGTCGCGAATACACAGGAATTTGCCCGCGCGGTGATCGACAACCTGTAGATGCGTCACGCGGTTTGATCGTTTGGCCGACACCCCGGCACCCGGCACCCGATTCGGCTCGAAGTGCCTGAACCCCAGCCTTCCCTGATCGCGAATAAATAGACCAGGTGAGCTTTCGGAAACG
>JBJKQX010000384.1:0-3526 GCA_046704965.1 Binataceae bacterium (SeqCode) | reverse complement strand
CCGTTATCAGTTCCATCGTTTCGTTCCTCGTCTACCGGCCATCGGCTTTCTTAGGTGCTGAACGACAGAGCTCAGGGGCGCGCGGCTTTATTACGCGCCCCCTGGAGCAACGGATTGGGGGCCGTTTGCTTGGAAAGGGACTGCTTCTGCAACGCAAGAAGCTGCTTTTGAATTTCATTTGCCTCTCTCATTGCAACAACGGACTGCCATGTGATCCACGTGTAGACCGCAGTGGAGAGCGCGACAACTATCGACAGAATGATGATGACCAGTTGTTGTCGTCCTTGGGATTCTGAGATTCGTGCGTACGTGGCGATCAACTGATCTGTCTTCTCTTGGAGCCCTTGACTCGCCCGGTTTACGGCTTCCATCAATCCGGTAAGCTTGTCTTTTAGCTCCCCAGTGGCATCGGTCATCCGCTTCTGCAGGATGCGCTCATATCTGGCCGTATTCGGACTCTCCCGCGTCCCGGTAAAGTTCAGAATTTCGTCGTCGGTAATGTGCTTCCAATCTGAGTTCATGTTTGACCCCTGAAAGCCCGCGGCCCCCAACGTGGTTTATCAAGATACATGTGCTAGTTAACCGGGGCCGACTTTCTAGTTATCCAAATTCCCCCGCTGGCACGTAAACCCTTGTCCGGTTGACCTTTTCGGTCGAGTCTTTTCTGTCTGTATCGTGGTAACCGGCCATGAAACCCAGACCCCCTCTCCCACCGCTGCCCGCAACCCGATTCCCCGACCAGTTACGCGAGCGGATAGACTATAACCACTATAGCCTAAGCACCGGGCGCGCGTACGTCTACTGGACTCGCCGGTTCGTGCGCTTCCACCCTCAAGCAGGCACTTGCCGCCCTGGTTTCCGTTTATAAGCGGGTTCTCGGGGTGAGTCTGCCGCGGCTGGAGGAGATCGGCCGGGCGCGCTGGAAGCGCAATTGCGTGAACAGCGTGCCTGCTCCAAGACCCTGTGGGCGGCAAACCGGGCGCTGAAGCGCCGGTGGTCGAAACACCGCCTTCGGTAGCGAAGAAGTACCGCGTGCAGCCAGATTCGGAGCGCGATTTCCGCGAATCCGATCCGCGTCTTCTTCTGGCCGAAAGTACTTACTGCCGGCAGCTTTGGGCTCGGGCCGCCCGGGCTTCGCTAACCGACGAGTCGGTTCTGGCCCGGTGCTCGCTGCGCTCGACGATACTCTCGAAGTCCGAAAAAAGGCTGGCATCGTGTTGGCGACCGCGTTCGCGGGCGAGCGTCTTCATGATTTGCCGGTGGGGCATGGCCTTGCGGTATGTTCGCCCGCTGGCCATTGAGTCATAGGTATCCGCCAGCGCGATGATTCGGGCAAACAGGGGAATGTCGTCACCCTCAAGGCCGTCGGGATACCCCTTGCCGTCGTATCGTTCATGGTGGTGTCGCACCGCCAGTCCCACTGTCTGGATGTTTGCTATGTCAATTCCCAGGACTATACGTTGACCTATTTCGGCGTGGTCCTTCATGATGTCTCGTTCGCTGCTGGAGAGCTTGCCGGGTTTCAGCAAAACGCTGTCCGGAATGCCGATCTTGCCCACATCATGGAATCCCGCCGACAGCCCCAGCAACTCCAGCTCCGATTCGGTTAGTCCGCGCTTCCTTCCCAACTCGACCGCCAGGTCGACCACTCGATTGCAGTGGGCGGATGTCTTTTCGTCACGTTCGCGCAGCGCGACCGAAAGCGCCTTTGCGCGTCTGTTTGCGGGCTCATATCCGTTGGGCATGATCGGAACATTCCTTAGCTTGCAGCGCGTCCAAAACGTTCGGGGCTCTTTGGGGGCGAACGAACACTATGCCGAATTTGCAATTGGCCGACCGTGAAAAAGTCACATAACCATAGCTCATTCCGACGCATCAGTCGTCCGTTTCTGCGGCAGACGCGCCAGCCGGTACCCTGATCTGGGCTGCGTATAACGCGGTCCATGGCCTAAATTCTGCCTTATCGCTATAGGCGCTGTCACCGGATGCCGTTTGACCTAGACCAAATGGTCCAGACCGTTTGATTAGTGGCCCGGTACCGCCAGTTGGCGCAAGCTAGGCGGCGCAGAATCGCTTGCCGGAACAGACCTACCGACAAGCTTTCTGCAACAACTGGAAGTCCTGGGCCTTGAATCAAGAAACCCTAGAGAAACTGGCAGGGCTATCAAACGTCGACGAACTTGGGCGGGTCATGGAGGTATTGTGCCGGCCCTTCGGCAACGTGAAACATATCAGCATGCTTCCGGCGAACCACCCTGAGGGATATCTGTGTGTCGTTGAGTTTGATTCGCCGTATTTGAATCCATCGATAATCGATCAACTTGGCGGGAGCTACTTCGGCAACAGCGCTGTTTTCAGAATCCCATTCAAGCGCGCCCGGTAGATGGATTGTCGCCACATCAGACAATACGGGCGCCCGCGCTGGTGCCGGCGCCGTTGTTGGCAACCGTCTCGGTCAGTGGTGAACGTCGATATTACTTGGCGGTCGCGAGCTCTGCCGCCGCATCCGCTTTCACGGGCGCGCGAAGTTTTTTCAGCCCCGCGTTGATGGCCGCCTCCACCGTCTCGACGCTGTTGTTGAGCGCGAGGCTTTTCGCGTACACCTTCTTTTCCTCGACGTTGGCGAGGCGGTTGATGAGCACGCGCTGCGCCTGCGGCGAACCTGCGCCGTGCATGGACTCGGTGAGGTAGGCCACGGCCGCGCGCCCCATGGTGAGGTTCTCGATCAGGCGCAGCATGCGCACGCGCTCGTAGGTGCTCATGCCGTCGGCGCCGGCGAGGTATTTCTGCAGCAGCTCGCGCGTCTGCGGATTGAGCCAGTCCTTGGCCGACGGCAGGGTGACCATGAGGCCGCCGGCGATGTCCTGCAGGATGCGCGCGATCGCGTAGGGCATACGCGTCACGTTCTGCTTGCACACGTTGGCGAGCAGCGCATCGACGAAGAAATTTCCGGCGGGAAGTTTCCTGCCGTTGGCGGAGCAGGCGATGCCGCAGGCGAACAGCGTTTCGTTGAGATGGTTCATCTCGACGATCTTGTCCTTGATGTGCGATGCCTTGGCGACGCCGTTGTACTCGGCGATTGACGCGGCGGCGCCGATCGCCACGTCGCCGTTGCCGACCTTGCATCCGCCGTAGCTCTGGCGGTGATAGCTCGCGAACCGGTCGACCAGCAGGCCGGCGAACCCGGTTTCACCATTCATGAACACCATGTCGTTGGGAACGAACACGTCGTCGAAGATCATCAGCGCTTCCTGCCCGCCGTAGGTCGCGCTGCCCGAATCGATGTCCGAGGCTTCGCCGCCGCCCAGCTTGCGTTCGTCGCAGGACTGGCGGCCGTAGATGTAGGTGATGCCCTCCGCGTCCGAGGGCAGCGCGCACACGATGGCATAGTCCTTCTCGTCCGGCTTAAGCGAGGCGGTAGGCATGACCAGCACCCGGTGCGAGTTGACCGACCCGGTCTGGTGCGCCTTGGCGCCGCGGATGACGACACCGTCCGCGCGGCGCTCGACCACGCGCAGGTACAGGT
>JBJKQX010000383.1:0-5206 GCA_046704965.1 Binataceae bacterium (SeqCode) | reverse complement strand
TACGTCGCGGACGTCCCGTCGCGGCTCCGAACTCGCCGCCCTCGGCGCGAAGCCTCTCGCCCAGAGCGCCCTTTATCTCTGACGGAAACGGCCCCGAGCCGACCCGCGTGCTGTACGCCTTGCTGATTCCCAGCGTCGCATCGAGCTGCCCCGGCGGGACGCCGCCGCCCGAGTACACGGCGCTCGCCACGCAGTTCGACGAGGTGACGAACGGATAGGTGCCGTAGTCGATATCGAGCATCGTGCCCTGCGCACCCTCGAACAGAATCTTGCGCCCCTTCGCGATTTGGCCGGCGACAAAATCGCCCGTGTCGCACAGGCAGGGCAGGACGCGGCGACGAAGCTTCTGGATTGCGCCTGTCAGGGCCTCGCCGTCGATCGGTTTGGCTTTCAGAACCGACTTCAGATACAGGTTCTTTTCCCCGATATTGCGATCGAGCTTCTCGCGGAAGGACTTCCAGTCGACCAGATCTTCGAAGCGCAGTCCCTGACGCGACATCTTGTCTTCGTATGCGGGCCCGATACCGAAGCCTGTCGTTCCGATTCCGTTCTTTCCGAGCCGTGCTTCGCGAGCGCGATCGATAGCTCGATGGTACGGCATCACCATATGGGCGTCGTAGCTAAGCCGAAGTCGATCGCTGCCCTTCAGATAGGAGCGTTTGCGCAGCGCGTCGATTTCCTCGAACAGCGAGAAGGGATCGACCACCGTGCCGCCGCCAATCACGCACACTTTATCGGGATACAAGGCGCCCGAGGGCACCATCCGCAGGATGAACTTCTCGCCGTTCACCACCAGCGTGTGCGCGGCGTTGTTTCCTCCCTGGAAGCGAACCACCACGTCCGCGTCGGCCGCCAGCAGATCGACGATTTTGCCCTTACCCTCGTCGCCCCACTGCGACCCTACCACCGCCACTGTTTTCATAACGTCATCCGATGAGGCGGCTGCGCCGCAGACTTATGGCGCAAATGCCCTGATTCTCCAGTGTTCTCAAGCAACGCCTGCCGCTCAGAGCTTGAGCGGCGAGGCGGATATGATTGCAGGGATAGTCTTCAGCCGTTCCAACACTGCCGCCGGCACCGCCTCGTCGACTTCCACCAGGCTCAGCGCCATCCCGCCTACGCGGTCGCGTCCGAGTTCAAGCCCCGCGATATTGATTCCCGCCTGTCCCAGGATGGTTCCAACCGCTCCAACCACGCCGGGAACGTCACGGTTGTGCAGCATCAGGTAATAACCCTTGGGAACCGACTCAACCCGGTAACCGTCGATTCGCACAACTCTGGGTGCGTTGCCAAGCACCGCGCCGGCGACTTCATGACTGCCCGCGGGCGTTTCAGCCTTTAACGTGAGTGTATTGACGTAATCCACGGCATCGCGCGAGCGGGTCTCGGTCACGCTGATTCCACGTTCGCGCGCAAGGAACGGCGCGTTCACGAAATTGAGCGGCTCGTCGAGAAACGAGGCCAGAAGACCCTTGATGGCGGCCGCCGCGATCGGCTCGGGCTTGAGGTTCGCCGCGTCGCCCTCGAATCCTACCGTGACCTGCGTGGGAGCCTCGGTCATGAGTTGCGCGACCAGACGCCCGAGCTTCTCGGCAAGCTCCATGTAAGGCTCGAAAGTCTCCATCTCCTTGGGCGAGAGCGCCGGGATGTTGACGGAGTGGCGAATGGCGCCTTCGAGCAGGAAATCGCTCACCTGGTGCGCGATATCCACGGCAACCTGCACCTGCGCCTCGTCGGTAGCGGCGCCAAGATGCGGCGTGGCGATCACGCTGTCGAGTTTGAGAAGCGGATTGTCGGGCGAGGGCGGTTCCTCGACAAACACGTCGAGCGCCGCGCCGGCAACCTTGCCGGACTCAATCGCTTCCGCCAACGCTTCCTCGTCCACAATACCGCCGCGGGCGCAATTGATGACCCGTACGCCTTTCTTCATCCGGTCGAAAGCGGCGGGCCCGATCAGCCCGCGCGTCTCGTCCGTAAGCGGAGCATGAACGGTGATGAAGTCGGAGCGTTGGAAGAGTTCCTCCAGACCCACCAGTTCGATTCCGATTCGGGTCGCGGCCTCGGCCGTCATCAGAGGGTCGAAGCCGATGACTTTCATCTTGAGCCCGAGCGCGCGGTCGGCCACGATACGCCCGATATTGCCGAGTCCGATCACGCCCAGGGTCTTGTGGCAGACCTCCGTGCCGGTGAACTTGCTGCGGTCCCATCTGCCGGCCTTGAGCGCCGCATTGGCGGCCGGGATATGCCGCGCCAGCGCCATCATCAACGAGATTGCATGCTCGGCGGTGGTGACACTGTTGCCCGTAGGGCTGTTCATCACCACAATTCCGCGCCGGGTTGCGGATTTAAGATCGACGTTGTCGATTCCCACGCCGGCGCGTCCAATTACCTTGAGCGACTCGGCGTGCTCCACAACCTCGGGCGTGACCTTGGTCGAGCTACGGATTACCAGTGCGTCGTAGGAACCGATTATCTCGGCCAGTTCGGACGGCTTGAGGCCGGTTTTGATATCAACTTCGAATTCGGGGTGCCCTTTTAGAACCTCGATTCCGGCGGGCGCCAGCTTGTCACTCAAAAGGACACGAAACTTTTGCGCCATTTCTGCTTAAACACCCCTCGCGATACGTGCCTGCACCGCAGCCACTCCTGAGCCCATGCTGACGTTCATTCCGCTGTGCGCGAGAGCCATTTCAAGGGCGCTCACGGCAACCAGCATATCAAACGGACTCAGGTTGCCCATGTGCCCGATACGCACCAGTCGGCCCTTCATCTGGTCCTGTCCGCCCTGCACCGAAACGCCGAGCGTGTCGCGCATGTAGCGCACCACCTTGCCGGTGTCGATGCCGGCGGGCGCCAGAAGTCCGGTCACGCCGGGCGCGGGGCTATCGGGCGAGAGCAGCTTGAGCCCAAGAGCGTGCGCCGCGTCACGCGTTGCCTCTGCCATCACGGCGTGGCGCGCGAACACCCGCTCGAGTCCCTCTTCGTGAATCATCTCGAGCGACTTGTTGAGCCCGGAGATAAGTGAGACGGCGGGTGTGAAGGCGGTGGTATGGTCGTCGCGCTGAGCCTTAAGCTCGCGGCTTAGATCGAAGTAAAAGCGCGGCGTGCTGCTCTTTGTGACGCGTTCCCACGCGCGCGGAGAGAGCGCTATCATGCCGAGCCCCGGCGGAAGCATCAGCGCCTTCTGGCTTCCAGTCACCAGCGCGTCGACGCCCCATTCGTCCATCTTCTGCGCAAACACGCCGACCGAGGTGATTCCGTCGACGATAAGCAGGACGTCACGCCCTTTGGTTACGCGGGCGATTTCGGCCACCGGATGAACCGTGCAGGTCGAGGTTTCACTTGCCTGTACCAGGACCGCGCGCGCCTCGGGATTGGCCTTGAGCGCATCCTCGATTTGTTCGGGGCGAACCGCGCTTCCCCATTCGACCTTTATCTCATGGGGAACCACCCCGTACGCCTTGAGCAGCTTCCCCCATCGCTCACCGAATTTGCCGCCATTGACGAACACGGCATGCTCGCCCGGCGAGAGCAGGTTGCAAACCGCCGCGTCCATCGCGCCGGTGCCAGAGGCGGCGAACAGGATGACTTCCTGCTGCGTTCCCATCAGCGGCTTCATACGCTCGCGCGCCTGGTCGAGTACCGCGGAAAACTGTGGAGTGCGATGGTGGATGACCGGCTGGGCCATCTCGAGCAAAACTTCAGGAGGAACCGGGGCAGGACCCGGTGTGAACAAATATTTCTTCACTAGTGCTCCGTTTTCTTCAGTCAGCCAGGCGGGAGGCCGGACGCCGGGCAAAAAAAAGGCTGGAGCCCGCACAATGCGGTCGCCAGTCCCCGATTCGTGTCCCAAAGCCCATTGCGGGCCCCCTCGCATTTAATTGGATAGAGTAGCTCTTTTGCGAAGTCAAGATTGAACGCATCGCGACGCTTCCGTGTCGCACCGCTAATTTTGCCACGCGAGGGCGCGCAAGGTAAGTGGGCGGGACGCTCCGCGTTGAAAACGCTGTCGGCGTGTTGGTAAAGGTGAGAGCACTTTAACGATGGGACTCGAGTACGAAATTCGTGACGGTGCGCTGGTCTGGATGAAAAATCCCGTGACCGGCGTTGTTTCCTACGTTGTCGACGTGCGCGGCAAGAGCTTCGCCTTCACCCTGGGCGGCCACGCGCATCCCGCGCCCGACGGCCCGACGCTCGGCGATGACGTGATAGAGCGTTCAACTTCAATATGTCCGTTCTGCCCCGGCAACGAGGCTCAGACCACCGCGGAGGTGTGCCGATTCACGCGTGACGAGGTACCGGGATGGACAGGGGAAGCGTCGTCGGACCGTGCGGGATGGATAATCCGGGTGATCAATAACCTGTTTCCGCGGATTCCGGCTGAGCTTACCGGCGGGCGCAACGAATCGTACATCGTGATCGAGGACCCGCGTCATTTCATCGAGCGCCCGCGTACCACGAGCGATTTGATGTACACCGGCGTTCTCGATGAGCCGCACTTCGCGCGTGTGCTGGCGGCAGACGCGCGCGTGATGCGGTATGCGATGGAGAACCCGAAAGTTCACTCGGTGGTGGCGCGCAAGAATCAGGGGCGCGAATCGGGCGCCTCGCAGCCGCATCTCCATCAGCAGATAATCGGCTCGCCGACGCCGTTTCCAACAATTCTCGCCGAGGCCCGCGCCGAGCGCGAAAATCCAGGGCTGTGGAACGAGATCATCGAGGTGCTGGAACATCTTGAACTGGTCCTCGACCGAAGCGACGGAATCGTTACTTATGCCAGTCCGATCGGGGCGTTCCCTCGAAGCTACGAGGTCGTGATGCCGGAATTCCGCGGCCTGCTGAGCGATCTGGACGACGAGCGGCTGAGCGCTTTCGCCCACGCGCTCTACCGCATCCTGCGTATCCTCGGGCCGCTGCCGCTCGACTACGAGATTCATCAGGGCGAGGGGCTTCCGCTCCACGCCCATATCAATGCGCGCCTGTTTCCCTATTCGAACGTCGCCGGCACGCTCAATATCCCGAGCACGCTGATCGAAAAGACGGTTGGACTGCGCAAGGCACTGGCGCGCAGCTGACCGGCTAGGGGCGGCTCGCGATCCTTCCACCGCACGCCTTACCGACTATCGTTTGCTCGTTCATTCTCGGTTACAAAATGACACTATCCGGGTTGTGGTGAGGACTATAGTCGGATGGATGGGAATCGTAA
>JBJKQX010000382.1:0-2633 GCA_046704965.1 Binataceae bacterium (SeqCode) | reverse complement strand
GGTGAAAGAGGCTTTTCTCGATTTCATCAATCGCGTTCCTTTTTACGGTCGGGCGGTGCTGGGAATCGACAGTGCCAATGTGCGCGGGCTTCTAAGCTCGGTGCGAAAGCCGATCGTTACGTACGGTTTTGCTCCTGACGCGGAGCTTCGAGCCGAGCGGGTCGTGATAGACGGTCTCTCGACCCGTTTCGACGTGGTCCATAAGGGCGAAGCGTTGGGTACCGTTTCGGTGCCCGCGCCAGGCCGTCATATAGCGCTCAACTCGCTCGCGGCTATCGCAGTTGCGCTCGAAGCGGGTATCGAGTTCAAGGACGCGGCTCGCGCGCTGACCTCGTTCTCCGGCATTCATCGCCGCTTCGAGGTCAAGGGCGAGGCGAACGGACGTATCGTGGTCGACGACTACGCGCATCACCCCGAAGAGGTGAAGGCAACTCTCGCCGCCACGCGGGCAGCGTTCAGGCGCCGCACGGTCGCGATATTCCAGCCCCATCGCTATACGCGGCTGCGCGATCTTTTCGAGGAGTTTCTACCGGCGTTCGACGACGCGGACGTGGTCTACGTGACGGACATTTATCCGGCGGGCGAAGACCCGATTCCGTCGGTTTCATCGCGCCGGTTGTACGAGGCGATGCTCAAGCGCGGGCATCTTGAGGTGCATTACCTCGGCAGTGAGCAGTACCCGGCGGCGCGGGTTGCGGTCGAATCGGTCGCCGGCGACGTCATCATTACGCTCGGCGCGGGCGACGTGCACAAACTCGGCGAGGAAGTGCTTGCCGTTCTCGGAGAAGAGGCCAAGCCTCATGAAGCGACTTGAGCAACAACTCGGAGAGCGCTTCGGAGAACGGCTTTGCGTCAAGTGGCCGCTTGCGGGCTTCACCTCCTTTCGTATCGGGGGGCCTGCCGACCTGTTGCTTACGGTCGAGAACGAGGACGAACTTGCATTCGCGATAGCGGCGGCGAATCGCTTGGACGTGCCGATTTTCTGCCTCGGCGCGGGAACCAATCTGCTGGTAAGCGATCGCGGAATACGTGGACTGGGCGTGAGACTCGGTGACGGGCTGCGAAAAGTCGAGATTGACGGATGCAACGTGTGCGCGGGAGCGGCGGCCGAGTTCGGCACCCTGGTCGAGACCGTGGTCGAGCGCGGACTTAAGGGGCTGGAATTCGGCGAAGGAATTCCGGGTTCGGTGGGCGGCGCGTTGGTGATGAACGCGGGCGCCTTTGGCGGCGAAATCGCACGGTGCGTTGTGCTGGTTCATGGTGTCGATAGCGAGGGAGAGCGGCGCTCTCTCACGCGCGATGAAGTAGGGTTTGCGTATCGGCGCACACAGCTTCCCGCACGGTTCATCGTCACGCGCGTCGATCTCGAATTGAAGCAAGGATGCCGCGAGCACCTTCGCGAGCGGATGCTTGAGGTTCGTGCGAAGCGGGCTGCGCGTCAGCCGCGTGGAGTTCCCAACGCGGGCTCCGTTTTCAAGAATCCACCGGGATTCTTTGCCGGGCGCTTGCTGGAAGAAGCGGGACTCAAGGGTTTCCGTATCGGCAACGCGGCTTTCTCCGCGGAGCACGCGAATTTCATCGTCAACCTCGGCAGCGCGACGGCCGGGGACGTGCACGCATTGATGGAAACGGCCCGCGAACGGGTCAGGCGCAGTAACGGCGGAGTGCTCGAGCCGGAGGTAAGGCTGGTCGGAGACTGGTAAGGGTTTTCGACTTGTCGTGGTGAGGCGGTGGCGGTAAGGAAGCGCAAACGAAAGAGCGGATCGCAGTGGAGCCCGCGGATGGCCGGGTTCGTGCTGTGGGCGTTCTTTTTGCTCGGAGTGATGACCGGGTTCAGCGGCCCGGGCAGGCGACTCGTCTCACGTGCTTCCGTGACTCTCGGCCACTGGACGGATCGCGCATTCCAGGACGTGGGCCCGCTGCACGCTCTTGCCAACTATTTCGGACAAAGCCTGATTCCGACCCGTTACGCAAAACGCGGCGGCGCCGCAGCGCCGCAGTTTGCGCGCGTCGAGGCGCAAGCTCGGCCGTTTCCGGTGGCGCTGGTCGAGCGCCCTGACGGCTTCTATGCGCTTTTGGCCGACGGAGAGTTGAAGGGGCCGGTTTCGCCGGCGGAGGAACCGGACGTTCCGATTCTGAGTGGTTCGGGTGTGCAGAGCGCTTCACCTGCCACGATGGTGCGGTACGCGGCAACGGTGGTGCGGGCCGAGGCTCATCTGTCGCGGTTGATTTCTGAGATGCATGTTTCCAGCGACGGAACCGCGGCGTTGTTTCTCGATCGTACCCGCACCGAGATTCTGATTGACCTTTCGCGCGAACCGCGTCAGATTGCGCGCGCGGCAAGGGTACTTGATATATGGCGCGGCAGGGCGCACCTGCTCGCGATGGTCGATATGACGACTCCGGGGCTTGCGGTCGTTCGCTTCAATAGGAAAGACCTGTCGCGCGCGGTGAGACGCGCGGCGGCTTCGGACACAAGAGGCGGAGATTCCGGTCTGCCGCGTCTGATTGCCGAGGCCGGGAATGGAAAGGGGTTGGTGATGCGATGAGGAACCTTCTGGCAGGACTCGATGTCGGGACGAGCAAGGTCTGCGCGCTCGTGGCCGAAGCCGGAATGGAAGGCGAAATCGCGC
>JBJKQX010000381.1:0-12104 GCA_046704965.1 Binataceae bacterium (SeqCode) | reverse complement strand
GTTCCGGATAGGTCATCTTGGTCTGGAAGCCGACCATATTGTAAAGCCTGCCGTCGCGATCGTCCTGGCGCAGTTGCACAACCGCGAACGGACGCGTGCCGGTGCGCGGGTCGATAATCCCGACCGGTTTCATCGGCCCGAAAGCGAGAGTCTGCCTCCCGCGCCGCGCCATCTCCTCAATCGGCATGCATGCCTCGAAATAAATCGGTTTTTCGAACGGATGGAGCGCCACCTTTTCGGCCGCGAGCAGCGCGTCGAGGAACGCGTCGTACGCGCCTTCGTCCATCGGGCAGTTGATATAGTCGTCGCCGCCCTTGCCATAGCGCGAAGCGAAAAAGGCGCAAGTCATGTCGATTGATTCGCGGGCGATGACCGGAGCGATCGCGTCATAGAAATAGAGGTTGCGCGGACCGATCAGTCGTTCCAGCTCGGCCCCGAGCGACGCGCTGGTAAGGGGCCCGGTCGCGACGATTACGGGTCCGTCGGGGATGGCTGTGAGCTCTTCCCGAATGACCTCGACGTGAGGATTGTTCTCCAGTGACCGCGTGACATTGGCGGAGAACTCCTCGCGGTCGACGGCGAGCGCCGAACCTGCCGGAACGCGGGAAGCGTCGGCGGCGTTGATGATCAGCGAACCCAACCGCCGCATCTCTTCCTTGAGCACGCCTATCGCGGTCTCCATCGAGGCGTTGCGGAGCGAAT
Organism: Binataceae bacterium (SeqCode); assembly: GCA_046704965.1. Classification (GTDB taxonomy): domain Bacteria; phylum Desulfobacterota; class Binatia; order Binatales; family Binataceae; genus DTIX01. The sequence continues at coordinate 11,402 of JBJKQX010000381.1, read as the reverse complement.
TGGAGCAGACCAGCTCGGCGAACTGCGCGGTTCTGTGCGCCTCTGTCATCCGGGTCGGGCGCATCTCGAACAGCCGCACCCGAACGCCGCGACGAGCGAGCTGGAAGGCCGCTTCACTGCCGGCCAGTCCAGCGCCGATTACGCTGACAACAGGGATACCCACGGCGAAACTCGCGTATCTTTCAGGCTTTCGAATACCGCGTCGTCAGGCGCCCGGACGCTGCTCGGGACTCGACGAGTCCGACTTCCCGCCGTCCTCGACCGGGGCGCGATAGTCGCATTCGGGCTTGGGACATTGCCATCGCGCGCCCTCGCGCTTGGTGACTTTCTCCACCAGGTAGGGCGAGCCGCAAGTGGGGCATGGACGGGGTACGACGCGGTCCCAGCTTGCAAACTTGCACTTCGGATAACGGCCGCATCCGAAGAAAAGCTTTCCGCGCCGGCTGCGGCGTTCGAGGATTTCGCCTTCCTTGCAGTCGGGGCAGGGAACGCCGGTCTTTACCGGTTCGGCCTTGAGGCGCTTGATACCGTCGCATTCCGGGTACCCCGAGCATCCCAGGAACTCGCCGAAGCGCGACCTTCGCCGCACCATCGGGCGCCCGCATTTTTCGCACACTTCGTCGGTCGCCTCGACCGGGTTTTCGGTGCGCTCCGCGATGACCACCTTGCCCTGGTCGTCGCGAGTGAACTCCTTGGTGTTGGTGCACTTGGGGTAGTTCGAGCAGGCGAGAAACTCGCCGTTTCGACCCCACTTGATCACCATGTCGCCACCGTCGAGTTCGCACTTGAGATCGGTCTTGAGCCCGGTGCGTTTGACCTCGGGCATTTTTTTGGCGGCCTCGCCGAGGCGCTTGCGGAACGAGGCGTAAAAGCGTTTCAGGGTCTCGGGCCAGTCCTCCTGTCCGCGCTCTACCGCGTCGAGTTCCTCCTCCATCTTGGCGGTGAAACCGACTTCTATAATGTCGGGAAATCCCACCATCAGAGAATCGCTGACCACACGGCCGAGCGAAGTGGGGCGCAGCCGCTTGCTGCCGTCCTCTTCAATATATTCGCGGTTCAGGATGCTCGTCATGATCGAGGCGTAGGTGGACGGGCGTCCGATACCTTTTTCCTCGAGTTCCTTGATGAGAGTGGCCTGGGTGAAACGCGGCGGAGGTTGCGTGAAATGCTGTTCGGGGTCGAATCCCAGCAGCTTGAGCGACTCGCCCTCGGAAAGCCGCGGAAGCGTGCCGTCCAGTTCGGCGTCAGCGGCGGGTTCGTCCTGACCCTCGAGGTAAACGCGGATGAAGCCGTCGAACTTCATCACCTGTCCGGTCGCGCGGAACACCGCGTTCGCGCAGTCGATATCCACCGTGGTCCGATCGTAGACCGCCGGGTTCATCTGGCTCGACACGAAGCGATTATAGATGAGGGTGTATAGCGCCAGTTCGTCCTTGGCGAGGTACGGAGCGACAGAGTCGGGGTCGCGATCGACCGAGGTCGGCCGAATCGCTTCGTGAGCTTCCTGCGCGGACTTGCCGGAACGATAGAAGTTCGGCTTGGCCGGCAGATAATTCTTGCCGTATCGCTCTCCGATGTGGGCGCGGACGGCTTCAAGCGCCTGGTCCGAGACGCGCGGAGAGTCGGTACGCATATAAGTGATGAGTCCGACTGCACCAGCGTCGCCGAGGTCGACACCCTCGTAGAGTTTCTGCGCGATCTTCATCGTGCGCGAGGGCGAGAAGTAGAGTTTGCGCGACGCCTCCTGCTGCAGTCGTGAAGTAATAAAGGGCGGCGCCGGGCTTCGTCTGACTTCTTTGCGCTCGATACTGCGAACGACGAAAGGCTGATTCTCGCACGACGCGATTACTTCTCTCGCCTCTTCCTGCGGGAGTTTGTAGGCCTTGTTGTCGATACGCTGGCCCTTGTGGCTGTAAAGCCGGGCCTTGAAGGGGGGAGGATTTGCTCCCTCAAGACGCGCGTCGAGAGTCCAGTACTCTTCGGCGCGAAACGCCTCGCGCTCCTTTTCGCGCTCGACGATCATCCTGAGCGCAACGGATTGAACGCGACCGGCGCTGATTCCGCGCTTTACCTTGTCCCAGAGAATCGGGCTTATCTGGTATCCGACCAGTCGATCCAGCACCCGTCGGGCCTGCTGGGCGTCATAAAGGTTGCGATTCAGCTCGGTCGGATTACTGACCGCGGCCTTGACCGCGGACTGGGTTATCTCTTCCAGCAGCACTCGCCGCACTTTGCCGTTGACCTTGCCGAGCCGCTCGGCGATATGCCAGGCGATCGCCTCGCCCTCGCGGTCCGGGTCGGTGGCAAGGAGTACGTTTTCTTTATCTTTTGCGGCTTTCTTGATGTCTTCGAGTACTTTCGATTTGCCAGGTATGACGTGGTACTCAGGCGTGAACCCGTGCTCGACATCAACCCCGAGCTTGCTCTTGGGCAAATCAACCACATGGCCGACGGAAGCGGTCACCTGGTAGCCTGACCCGAGGTAGCGCTTTATGGTCTTCGCCTTGGCGGGCGATTCAACGATTAGGAGGGTTTTGGCCACGATAAAGATTCTTCCTGATTAACTTACCCGGGCACCAAAAGGGTCAATACCGGATAGTTGTGGTCCACATTTCATAGTGACGCAACTAAGCCAACGAGAAAAGCTTGCCCGGATACTGGGCAACCAGCCCTCGAAGTTCAAGGTCAAGAAGAATTCTAAGCACGGTTTGTGGACTAAGCCCGGAATTTTCGATGATCGCATCAACGTGGAGCTTTTCACCATCTGACAAAGATTGTAAAACCGCTTTGGCCTCATAGGACGCATCAATGAGCGCCAAAGGCTTAGCCTGCTTTCTAGGTTGCTCCGTAACATGCGGCAGGCTGTATCGAACCAAGCTCCAGCTGCGGAGCAAGCTCTTCGATAACATCTTCAACGCACTCAACCAACCTCGCGCCTTCCCTGAGGAGCCGATTACTGCCGCGCGTCTTGCCGGTAAGCGGACTTCCAGGAACGGCGAAGACCTGGCGATCCTGTTCCAGCGCCATCCGCGCGCTTATCAGTGATCCGCTCTTCTCCGCGGCTTCGACCACGACCACCCCCAGGCAGATGCCGGAGAGGATACGATTGCGAGTTGGAAAGTTCTCGGCAATAGGCTGAGTGCCGACCGGAAGCTCGCTCAGGAGCGCGCCACCGCCCTCGACGATAGACTCGGCGAGTTTGCGATGCTCGGCGGGATAGATGACGTCGATACCGCATCCCATCACGGCCACCGTGCAACCGCCGGCGTCGAGTGCGCCCTTGTGCGCCTCCCCGTCGATTCCGCGCGCAAGGCCGCTCACCACCATGAAGCCCTTGGCCGCCAGCTCAAGCCCAAGCCGCTGAGCCATCCGGCGCCCCGCGTCGCTGGCCGCCCGCGCGCCCACAACCGCAACACCCATGCGATTTTGCAGCGGAGCCTCGCCACGCACGAACAGGTAGGGGGGTGGGTCGGCGATATGGCGCAGATGAGGAGGATAATCCTCGTCGGTCCATCGCAACAATCGGGCACCTATCCGTGGCAGTTCGCAGAGTTCCTTTTCGAGCGCGTCGAACCCGTTGAACTCAAGGATATTGCGCGCGGTCTGCCGGGATACTCCGGCGGAGGCTATATCCTGCTCGTCGAGCTTGAAGACTTGCTCCGGACTTCCAAACTTCTCGAGCAGGAGGCGGCAGGTTCGAGGTCCGACTCCGCGCACACGGCGCAGAGCCAACCAGTAAACGTCAGGACTTGCAGGCATCTAGCAGTTCAAAAGCGTCAAGTGTGCGCTTCCCCCTTTACCGGTACGCCGAAGACGACAAGGCGGCAACGAAAACTTTTAGCGTAAGCGGATTCCAAGACCAAACGTCACGTCTTAATGCCGGTTGATTTAACGGAGATTTATTTCTTGACCAGAGATCGATGATCAAATAGCTTCGCCATGAGCCGTTCTGTTTTACTACACGTCCTGTAACTATCGGTTCGGCGAACACCCGACGTTTACCAGGCTGGCAGGGGCGGAGGAGTAATAAGGCGCATGGATGCGACCAGAATGTCTGCTATCGAAAAGCAGATACTTATATTCAGTTTCTATCGCGACGCTGAACTGAGAGGCGCTCGCCTTCTGTTCAACATTCTGAATCACGTCAAGGATCCGGATTCGCAGCTCAAGATGTCGAAGCATCTGTCTGACGAAACGCGGCACGCATGGCTCTGGACCAAACGTATAGCGGATCTGGGTGGCTCGCCGGTGCCGATCAATGACGGCTACCAGAAGCGTCTCGGTATGCGAATCGGGGCTCCCAAGAACATTATCGATCTTCTTGCGCTGACGGTGGTCGTGGAGGAACGCGCACAGTGCCGTTTCTGCGCACATGCCGCATTGCCGGACGTCGATCCGGAAACCCGTGAGGTGCTTAAAGCCGTCACCGAGGACGAGAACTGGCACCTTTCGTGGATTGAAAAGAAGATGCGCGACATCGCCCGCGAGATGGGCGATGAGAAGCGCGCCGACGAAGCGCTTGAACGCTACCGCGCTATCGACCGCGAGGTTTACGCGACGCTGGCGGCCGACGAAGCGGAACTGATGCGCGCGTAGGACCGCCAGCCGATTCCAAAACATCCACTTAGTTGCGCCGCGTGCGGCTACGTCCGCCGCACGGCAATGCGGCTTATTCGGGTTCCTTGAGCAGGCGCTCAACGAAGTCGAGCCGGTCCTTGCCCCAGAACATCTCGTTGCCGACGAAAAACATCGGAGCGCCAAACACGCCACGATCGATCGCGCGATTCGTGACCGCGGCCAACGCCTCGCGCGCTTCGGTCGAATTGGCCTGCTCCAGAAGCCGCTTTCCGTCGAAGCCCGCATCGACGGCGACGCGGCTCAGAACTCCCGCGCTGCCGATATCTTCGTCGCGCTCCCAGTAGGCGCGGAATATCGCCTGTGCAAAATGCCCGGTCTGCTTCTCGTATTGAAGCACCGAATCGTGGCCGAGGCTGGCGTCGGGTTCAAACAGAAGCGGAATTGCCAGCGTCGCGCGCAGTGCCTGCGCGGTCTTGATCGGAAAGCGCGACGGTTTTCGAAACGGAAGCCCGGTCCATCGTCCATACCGGTCGTGGTCGCGCCACAGGTAACGCGCCTTGCGCGGCGTCATCGCCATCACGTCGAATCCGGTGCCGCGAAACAACGCGGCAAGATGAAGCGGGAGCCATCTGACGCGCGCGCCGTTCAGCTCGCATATGCGAGGCAGCATGAAGGCCGCGAAATAGCTGTTGGTACTTGAGTAGTCGAAATAAAAGTCAACGATCCGCATCGTCCGCCATCCCTGTCACAGCAATTGGCCCACGCCGACGGCCCACTGGCGATTATCAGGTCGCGCTGCCGATTTGATTGGTCTAATCGTGCGCCTGTTGAAGCGCCGCGTTCAACGCGACCCGCATCGCCTCCGCCGCTTCTGCCGCGGCCTGACCGGGAGATTTTTCCGGGTTCTTGAGATACGCGTACATCAGGCTCCGGCTCGCGTTCACAATGATTCCGGTGCCGTCGTTCCGCGCCGCTGCGACGGCGTCATCGGCAGACCCGCCCTGCGCGCCGTAACCGGGTACGAGTATGGGAGTGTGCGGCATCAATTCGCGGGCGCGGCGCGCGTGGTCCGGATAGGTCGCTCCTATCACGGCGCCGACGGATGAAAGCCCCGATTCTCCGATCCAGTCGTCGCCCCATCCTCGAACCCGCGACGCGACCGCTTCCCAAAGCGGGGCTTCGGGAGCAGGCAGGTCCTGGAATTCGCCAGACGACGGATTCGACGTCTTGACCAGCACGAACAGCCCACGCTCGCCGCGGGCTGTTGCGATGAACGGGGCGAGCGCGTCGCTTCCCAGGTACGGATTGACCGTGACCGCGTCGCATCCGAAATCGCCGTCGCCCAGTGTCGCCTCGGCATAGGCTGCCGAGGTCGAACCGATATCGCCGCGCTTGGCGTCTGCCACGGTAATCAGGCCGAGCGACCGGGCGAAGCGGATTACTTCGGCAAGCGCACGCATGCCGTCCACACCGCGCGCCTCGAAGAACGCAAATTGCGGCTTTATCGCGATGACCGACGGCGCGCAGGCCTCGACTATCTCGCAACAGAAACGCGCAAGCTCGTAACCCTTGGGAACACCGGGGCTGCGGCCACCCTCGATTTGAGGGTCGACGCCCAGCATCGCAATACTGTTCTTGGTTCTGGAAGCCTCGATGAGGCGATCGCCGAAGTGCATCGTGCGGCGATCATCGCACTGTGCCGTTGCCTTTCCAAGCGCCTACGGCTCATGCTCGGATGTCGGTCATAGTGCAGATCGTGCAACCGGGGACGCGCCGTCGTTCAGGACACGTGAAAAAGGGAAAAGCGCATGTCGAGAATCAGCTCAACCACGAAAATCAGACTCTTCGCCGCAATCGTCCCGGTCGTGATGCTTGTAGGGGCGCCGTTTCTCGCACTCGCCTTTTCGCGGTTGGGAAAGCTGCCCGCCTCGATGCGCGACAACGGGATCGCCTCGCTGCGCTGCGCCGCGGGGCTCGATTCGGCTCTCTATAAGATGGAGTCGGGACGGTCTAATTCCGACGGCACGGGGACAGTTATCGAGCAGCAGCAGCGGTTCGCCAAGCTTCTCGACGCTGCAGCGCAAGCGGCCTCCACCAACGATCAGCGCCGGAGCATCGACAAGCTCGCGGCGGCGTCCAGGCCCATATTCGACTCACTTCGAGCCTCAGATCCGAGTGACTCGATCGCTCCCGGAATGCAACAGCTTCATATCATGGTCGCAAACTTGGTCAGCGCCGATCAGGCCGCGCTTGCAAGCCTTTCCAGGCGCACACAATCGCGGGCGCACGACTTCGCGATGCTCACTCTGGTAATCGCCCTGTTACTTCCGTGGATATGCTTTGCGGCGACGATAGGGACCAGCGGCCGGATGCATACCGAGTTGCACGAGATTCGCCGCCGGCTGGCTAATCTCAACCGCCGTCCGGAAGCGAGAAACGAAAGCTCGCAGCGCGAGATTCAGGCTATCGACGCGGCTTTGACGCGACTCGGTTTCCCTGTGGCAAAGGCGACGTCGGCTGACGACTGAGGGCTCCGTCAGTCCAAACGCCCCCTCCAACGCGCATCGACCGCCCAGGCGCGCATCTGGCCTGAATTTTTTCAATGACAAAGGCGATCCACGCCCGAAGTGCGGAGGCTCCCAGGGGTGCGGCGGACAATGCCTTAATTCCCTTGACGCCAGATTCATCCCTGATAGATTTCCGCCCATACCCGCGGTCCTGACCGAGCGTTTAGGAGGGTTTCGCGCCCGGTTGGTACCGACACCCGTTCAAGGGAGCAGATAACCAACCATGAGGACCCCGGAACAATATCTCGAATCGATCCGCGACGGTCGCGAGATTTATATCGACGGCCGGCGCATCCCCGACGCTACCACCGAGCCGTGTTTCAAGAGCGCGCTCGAATGGATTTGCGAGAGCTACCGGCGCTACTACTCGACCGAGCCCGGCGCGTACCATCCGATGTACGAGATACCGCGCTCGACCGACGATCTGAAAAAGCGCTTGAAGGTGCTCGAAGGCGCCGACATCACGACAGGAGTTTCCGCTGTCGTGCTTGCCTTGCTGCAGGTCGCGCCGGAGCTTTCGAAGTCGAACCCCGCTTACGGCGACCGTATCAACAAGTTCATGGAGCATTGCCGTAAGGATGACGTCCGCGTGTGTGAGGCGATTACCGACGCCAAGGGCGATCGCTCGCTTCGGCCCTCGGAGCAGGACGATCCCGACCTCTATACGCACGTGGTTGAGCGCAGGCCCGACGGAATCGTGGTCACGGGCTCGAAGCTCCATATCACCGGAGCCGCGCTGGTGCATGAGATCGTCGCGCTTCCGACCAAGCACATGAAGAAGGGCGAGGAAGACTACGCGGTTGCGTTCGCGATTCCCGTCAATACCCCGGGCGTCAAGGTCGTCAACACCTCGTACGTTCCGCGGGTCGAGGACGATCGCCATTTCCCGCTCAGCCGCCTTGAGAACATGCCCGAGGGATTTATCATTTTCGACCGCGTGTTCGTTCCCAACGAGCGTGTGTTCCTGAACGGCGAAGTTGAGCATTCGTCCAAGCTGGCCCATGCCCTTGGACTGTGGGAGCGAACGGGCGGCGTCGAGGGAGTGGCGCGGCAGGCGGATCTGATGGTCGGGATGGCGCAGCTTATTGCCGAGGCCAACGGCCTCGACAAAGTCGGGCACATCCGCGACAAGGTAAACGAGCTGATTATCTTTGCGACCATGATTCGCGCGGGACTCGAAGCCGCGCTCAGCAACACCGGAATCAACGCTGACGGCATGGTCGAACCCGACGAACTTTTCACCAACGCGGTCAAGTACTACGCCGGCGCGAACTTCCATGAGATGGTTCGCAATCTGCAGGACGTAGCGGGCGGCTCGGTCGTGACCTCGCCTTCAATGGGCGACCTTAACAATCCGGAAGTCGGCCCGTACCTGCAGAAATACATGCGCGGAAAGACGGGAGTGTCGGCCGAGGAGCGGATGAAGCTGTTCCATCTTATTCGCGACACGACCGCCGACGCGTACGGCGGATGGCAGCTCGTTACCCAGATGATGGCGGGCGGCGGGATGTACGCGCAGCGTCTGGTTGCGCGCAGCCATTATGATCTCGAAGCCGCCAAAAGCATGGCCCGCAAGGCTGCGGGTATTGCCGAGCCGCAAAAGGCCGCCGCTGGAACGCATACCAACGGCGCGGCCAAGGCTTCGAAGAAGAGTGCCGGCAAGCCTGCCGACTCTGACCGTCCCGGAGCGGCCAAGTAAGACCTGCCGGCGGCGAAAGCGAATCAGCGATGCGGGCGTGCTGGAAACTCAGCGCGCCCGTTTTTTTTCTTTTTCACGCTTTCACTCGTTTCACTTTTTTCGCTTTTTCACTTGCCGTGAGCGCGGCGCCGGGTCGGCGTCGGGGAGCGTAATCCTGAGGCTCTGCCACATGTACCACGAGGCGACCGAGCGATACGGACGCCATTTCTCGGCTATCTCGCGAAGCTCATGCGCTCCCGGCCGATTCTCCATCTCGTAGGCCTTCATCACGGCGTTCCTAATCCCCAGGTCGTCGACCGGCAGCACGTCCGGCCTGCCCAGGTTGAACATCAGGAACATCTCCGCCGTCCATCGCCCGATTCCGCGCACGCGGCTGAGTTCGGCGATAATCTCTTCGTCGTCCATCCGGGCAAAGCGCCTGAAATTTATCGCGCTGTCGGCAACGTGCGACGCGAGGTCACGGATATAGGCCGTCTTGGCGCGCGAGAGGCCCGCTCCGGCAAGCCGTTCGATAGGCATCTCCAGCACCTGCTGCGGGCTTGGAAAGCGGCCCGGCGGAAACAGTTCGACGAAGCGCCGATAGATTGTCTGTGCCGCGGCGCCCGCGAGTTGCTGGAAGATGATCGCGCGCACGAGAGCCTGAAAGCGTTCGCGTCGAATGGTCGGCTGATAAGCGCCGACCTCGCCGATTATGCAGGCAAGGATCGGATCAGCGCGCCTCAGATGCGAAAGCGCGCGGCGAGTGTAGTCCAAGCGGTTCGATGTCATCATCAATTCCTGGTGGGCACAATAATGCACGGCAGATAACGCTGCGCAAACCGGATCGACACGGAACCGACTGAGCAGCAGCGCGAGCAAAGCGATGGATAATGACCAACGGCCCTTGATGTGCGCCGAGAATCTGCGCGAAGGAATGAAGCTCGGTCCGATCTTCTACATCGTGATGCCCGAGCAGGTGGAGGCCTTCGCGCGCGCGACCGGAAATGCCAACCCGCTTTACACGTCCTCGTCAGGTCGGATTGCGCCGCCCACGATGCGTCTTCAGGACTATGCGCTGCTGATCGCTGAGCATTTCCGCGGATACTCAGTCGGAATCCATGCGCGCCAGCGCAGCGAGTTTTACGAGCCGATGAGCGTCGGTCAGGCGGTCAGAACCGACGGACGGATCAGCAGGACATACCGCAAACGCGGCAAGTTCTATTTCGAACTTGAATATGAATCGCGCGACGCGGTCAGCGGGCAACTGCTCACGCGTCAGGCGATGACGGCGGTGCTTATGCACGAAGGGGCGAGGGAATGAGCGCGGCGGTTTCGCATCTCGAGCCGGGGATGGAAATTGTTGCGGAGCCCTATCTGCTCGACGAGGCCGCTGCGCACGCCTACGCGGCTGGAATAGAGATGCCCGCAAGACGCCGCCCGCGCCCGAGCATCCACAGCGACCCGGAAGCAGCCAGAAAGGCGGGATTCAAAGCACCGATTGCGGCCGGCGAGCAGAGCTATGCGCTGGTGGCGAACCTTCTGGTGGATCACTTCGGCGCGGATTTTTTGCGCGGCGGCAAATTGGAAGCTGTCTTCGTGAAGCCTGTCTACTTCGGCGAGCGGCTGACCGTGCATGCGCGGATTTCATCGGTTACGCAGTCGGCTGCGGAAGTGGACGTGTGGGTGGATAACGACCACGGCGAACGCGTACTGGTCGGAAAGGCGCAGGTCCCGCTTGTTTCACGCGAGTCGCCCTGACGCGATAGACAGGCGATCGAAAAAGTTATCAGCGAGTTATCAGCGACGTCCCGAGCAGTACGACTACGCTGAAAGCGATACGGCGTGCCAGACACGCGAGCGTCGCGGGCCGCGCTATTTCACCCTGCAAGCATGCCGCGGGTGCGAAGTTCGCGCTCGAGTCTCGTCAGCGCGCGCTCGCGATGGCGCACGACGGGCGGATCGGTCGAATCGGAATCGAGGGCGAGCCGTTCCTCCGGTCTGAGCGTGTCGAGTACTTTTTCCATCGAGGCGAGCAGCTTGCGCTCCTCCGCGCCGATGCTCCCGGCTTCGCGGAGTGCATAGTAATGGGCAAGGAAGGCCCTGAGCGATGAGTAGGTCTTTTGCTCCACGGGTCGAGACTACCCCGCGCCTGCACCGAGCGGCGAGATCGCCAGTCCGATAAGGTATCCGGCAACCGCGGCGCCAATCGCGATTGTCAGAAAACGCACGCCCGAATGCCACCTCTGCGGGCTGCGCGCGAGCCATCCCTGGAAATAGCCGACCAGGAACAGAACTATCGCGGTCGCGCCCAGAGCCGCACCGAGTCCCGCTTCCTTGGAAGAGATCAGGAAGAACGGCAGCAGCGGAACAAGCGCGCCCACAACGAACGCAACACCCATAACCACGCCGTCAAGCGCCGCGTTACCCATCATGGCGCCGCCGTATCCATACATCTTCTGCTCCGCCGTGCTGAGCAACGCGCGCGGCGATGAACTCAGAAGCTTGACGACGCGATAAGCCGCCTCGCGCCCGAGACCCTCCTTGGCGAGTTCGCGCAGAAGCCCCTCCTGCACGACGTA
>JBJKQX010000380.1:0-8392 GCA_046704965.1 Binataceae bacterium (SeqCode) | reverse complement strand
TTCTTCAATTCGCTCGGCCATGGATGCCTCGATTCCGTGTTTCTGCGCGTAAGCGACCACCGCTCGCGAGAGCGGATGCACCGAGCCGGACGCGACAGAAGCCGCCGCTTCAATCGCACGAGCTTCCGCGCCGTCTGTCACAGCCAGCGATTCAAGCTCGGGACGCCCCAAGGTGAGCGTGCCCGTCTTATCGAAGAACATCACGCGCACCCGTGTTATCAGCTCAAGCGCGGACGCACGTTTGAACAGAATCCCGGCGCGCAGCCCCACTCCGCTTCCGACCATCAAGGCGGTCGGCGTGGCGAGTCCCATCGCACACGGACACGCGATTACCAGCACGGCAGTTGCCGCGGTAAGCGCCATCACGGCGCTCGGCCCGAGCCAAATCCAGCCCGCGAACGTTAGCATCGCGACGCCAATCACGGACGGCACGAAGCGCGCCGCCACGAAGTCGGCGAGACGCTGAATCGGCGCACGGTCGGCCTGCGCCTCCTCGACCATCCGGACTATTTGCGCAAGCACGGTGTCCGCGCCAACCCGCGTGGCCCTGACGGTCAGAGCAGCGCTGGTGTTGAGCGTGCCGCCCGACACTTCACTGCCCTGCCCTTTTTCAACCGGCATCGACTCGCCCGTCAGCATCGACTCGTCGACCGCGCTCTCACCGCTTATCACTTCACCGTCCACGGGAACGCGCGTGCCAGGCCTCACCAGTACCGTCTCGCCCTTGCCTATTTCGGAAGCCTTCACGATCGTCTCGCGGCCGTCACGGATTACGGTTGCCTGATCAGGCACCAGTCCAAGAAGCGCGCGCAGCGCCGCCATCGCGCGGCCACGTGCACGCGATTCCAGGTACTTGCCGAACCGGATGAACAGAATCAGTTCGACGGAGGTGTCGAAGAAACGCGGACCGGCGAAGAACGCCGCCGGGAAAGTGGTAAGGACCGAATAGAAATAGGCCGCGCTGATTCCCATCGCGACCAGAGTGTCCATGTTCGCGGTGCGATTTCGAAGCGCTATCCATGCTCCGCGAAAGAACGTCAGCCCCGCCGTGAACATCATGACCGTCGCCAGGGCAAAGGCACCGAGTTCCATCGCACGCCCAGGCTGATATTGCAGGTACGTCACGGCCGCCGCACCCAGCGCGCTCGCTATAACCCATGCTAGGTTTCGGCGTGCCTCGACGCGATCGAGCGCCGACTGCCCGGCGCCCGCGCCGTCGTCAGGGTCGAGCGCCTGATATCCGGCTTCGCTCACGCGCTCCTGTATCTGTTCGCGCGAAACCGAGGCCGGCGCCCTGACGCTTAGCGTCTCAGCCGCAAAATTCACCCGCGCCGCGCGCACCTCGGGAATTCCGCCGACCGCATTCTCAATCGTGAGAGCGCAGTTCGCGCAATGCATCCCGCGAATTCGAAAATGCTCGGTTCTTGATTCGGTTTCCATCGAATTTAGGCCAGAAAACGGTCGATCGTTTCGATAACTTCGCGAATCTTGTCCTCCGGCTGACGGGCGGCGATAGCGTCGCTCACACAGGTCTCCAGATGATTGCGAAGGAGAAGCAGCGCGGTCCGGTCAAGCGCCCGACGCACGGCGGAGAGCTGTTGCAAGACATCGATACAGTAGGCGTCGTCAGCCACCATCCGCTTTATTCCGCGAAGCTGCCCTTCCGCACGACTAAGTCGCGTTTCAGCCTCGCGCTTGAGCGAAGCCGGCCGCGGATGGGCCTTGGTGCGAACGCCCTTTCGCGTTTTCCGCGGGTCATTGTTCTTCGCTTCCATACTCCCCCACAGTATACGTTTGAACTCCTGTTACTTCAATCTCAAGTGCGCATCACCTATCCTGTGGCGCATCCGGTGGAATATCGCGTCGACGCGCCCGCCGGAGTTTTCTTCGTCGAGGAGGGGCAAAGGACTCGACCATGACTGCCAATCGATTACTGTCGCTTGACGGCAAAGAAGTGCCCGCGAGTTCAATTGACGCTTTCGCGTCCACGCTTGATGGAACCGTGCTCAGACCCGGCGCGCAGGACTACGAAGACGTCCGGCGCGTATGGAATCATATGATAGACAAACGTCCGGGTGTGATTGTCCGATGCGCCCGGGTCGAAGACGTTGTGCGTGCGGTCAACTTCGCCCGCGATAACCGGTTGCTGATTGCGGTGCGGGGAGGCGGTCACAGCTTCCCCGGAAAATCGGTTTCCGACGGTGGTATCACGATCGATATGTCGTCGATGAAGACCGTCGCGGTCGATCCGGCGCGACGTATCGCGCGTGTCGACGCGGGGGTGACGCTGGGAGAATTCGACCGAGCGACGCAAGCGCACGGGCTTGCGACCACGATGGGCACGGCGCCGCCGACTGGCGTTGCCGGCCTCACGCTGGGGGGCGGTTTCGGATGGTTGATGGGCAAGCACGGGTTGGCGTGCGACAACCTCTCTGCGGTCGAGATAGTCACGGCCGACGGGCGGCACTTGCGATGCGATCAGTCGGAGAACGCCGACCTTTTCTGGGCGGTGCGTGGAGGCGGCGGGAATTTCGGCAACGTCACCAGCTTCGAAGTCACGCTTCATCCGCTTGGACAAGTGCTGGCGGGAGCGCTCATATATCCGATGGACGACGCGCGTCGCGTGCTCGGCCTGTTCCGTGAGTTCACGGCCGACACACCGGACGAGATGATGGCCAACGCGGGAATCTTGCCGCTCGCGCAGGGACCCGCTTTCGGCATCGCGATCGGTTACTGCGGCGAGGATCTCAGTCGGGGCGACGCCCTGGTAAACGGCCTGCGCAAAGCCGCCAAACCCGTCAACGACACCGTGCGTCCGATGTCCTACGTCGAGTTACAAACGCTCTACGACGTGCCGCCCGTGACGCTTTCGGCTTACGCAAGAAGCGCCTTCCTGACAGAGTTGAGCGACGACGCTATCGGAGTGCTAATCGATCACGCGTCCCACACACCCTCGCCCACATGCGCCTTCATCCTTGAGCATCTCCACGGAGAGGCCGCACGCAAACCGGTCGACGCGTGCGCTTTCGCCCATCGCAGAACCGGTCTGAACCTGCTTGCTATCTCGCTGTGGCTGGATGACGCGGAGAAGGACGGATCGATTCGATGGATTCACGACCTGTGGGACGCGATTACGCCCCATACGGCCGACGCCGTGTATGTTAACTATCTCGACGAGGATGAAGGCGAACGGCGAGTGCGCGCAGCGTATGGAGAGAACTACGATCGACTCGCCCGAATCAAGCGGAAATACGACCCGGAAAACCTGTTCCGGCTGAATCAGAATATCGCGCCCGCGCACCAGTAGCGCGGCGCGGGCCGCGAATGCTTACGTGGGCGGTACCTTGTCCGGTCGGGCGACGATCACTTCGTCGATCAGCCCGTACTCGACCCCCTGTGCTGCGCCCATGAAGGTGTCGCGTTCGGTGTCCTTCTCGACCTGCTTGACGTTGCGGCCGGTATGGCGGCTGAGTATCTCGTTCAGCACCGTTTTAAGCCTCAGAGCCTCGCGCGCCTGAATTTCGATATCGGTCGCCTGACCCTGGAACCCACCCGACAATTGATGAATCATCAGCCGCGAATGCGGCAGCGCGTAGCGTCGCCCCTTGGTGCCCGCCGCCAGCAGGACAGAGCCCATGCTGGCAGCCTGCCCCACGCAAAGCGTCGATACCGCAGGCTTGACGAACTGCATCGTGTCGTAAATCGCCAGTCCGGCCGTGACGGAACCGCCGGGCGAATTGATATACATGTTGATCTCGCGCTCGGGATCCTCGGATTCCAGGAACAGAAGCTGCGCGGTTACGACGTTGGCTACGTCGTCGTTGATCGGCCCGCCGAGAAAGACGATTCGATCCTTCAACAGGCGCGAATAAATGTCGTAGGAGCGCTCGCCGCGACCCGTCTGCTCCACGACGTATGGAATGAGGATGCTCATAATCAAAAGTTTACTATCAAGCTGCTCTCGCGTCGAGCATTGTCCCGTAGCGCTCTCGATTCAAGCGCGGAGAACACCGGCAACGCGCCAATCAACCGCTTTCAGGATGCCGCCTCTGCCTTCTTTATGGCGTCGCGAAGACGCGTCACCGTGCGCTCCTTTCCGAGCACTGCGATTACCTCGTAGATGCCGGGGCTGACGGTGCCTCCGGTAAGCGCGACCCGCACCGGTTGCGCCAACTGTCCCAGTTTCATACCAAAACGCTCCATCACGCGCGCGAAGGCCTCGGAAATCGCGGTCTCCGAAAACTCGCCCGCGATCGATTCGAGTTCGCCGGCGACCGCACTTAGCGGTTCTACTATTTGCGGCTTAAGAAACTTGGCCGCCGCCTTGGGTTCGGTTTCGATCTCGTCGCTCAGATAGAACTTCGCGAAATCGACAAGCTCGACCAGCGTCTTGGCGCGTTCGCGAAGCGTCGCGATCATCTTTTCCAGCCACGCGTCATCGCTCGGAACACGATATCCGGCGCGCTCGATAAACGGCTTCGCCTCCCGGGCGAGTTGCGCGAGCGGGCGCTCCTTCATGTAGTGGAAATTGAGCCACAGGAGTTTCTCGGCGTTGAACACGCCTGCAGATTTCCCGCACGCCGCAAAGTCGAAGTAATCGACCAGTTCCTGCCTCGAAAAGATTTCCTGGTCGCCGTGTGACCACCCAAGCCGCGCCAGATAATTGATGAGCGCCTCGGGAAAATAGCCCGCGTCCCGATAGGCGAAGACTGACGTTGCGCCGTGACGCTTGGAAAGCTTGGCGCCGTCCGGCCCCATCACCATCGGCAGATGGGCATAGGCGGGCGGCTCAAGGCCAAGCGCGAGGAAAATCTGGATCTGGCGCGGAGTGTTGGGCAGATGGTCGTCGCCGCGAACCACGTGTGTGACGTTGAACCCGGCGTCGTCGAGCACGGTTGTAAAGTTGTAGGTCGGGACTCCGTCGGAACGGAAAATTATCAGGTCGTCGAGTTCCGAATTCTCGAACACCGCGCGTCCCTTGATCAGATCATCGACCACGGTCTCGCCTTCGTTCGGCGAGCGGAAACGAATCGTGTAGTTACGGCCAGCGGCGCGGTCGGGAAGCTCAAGGTCGGGCGCAAAGCTCAGGTTTCGGCACTTGCCGTCGTAGCCCGGCTTGCGGCGCTCGCGCTCGGCCTGCTTGCGTTTCGCGTCCAGTTCCTCGGGCGTGCAGTAACAGGGGTATGCCTTGCCCTCTCGCAGCAGTTTCAGCGCCGCCGCGCGATATCGATCGAACCGATTCGACTGGAAATAGTCGGGGTCCGGAGGACCCTCATCCCATTCCATGCCGAGCCATCTGAGGCTCTCAAGAATTTCCTCGAGCGATTCCTTCGTGGAACGCTCGCGGTCGGTATCGTCGATCCTGAGGATAAACGCGCCCTTGTTATGACGCGCGAACAGATATGCAAACAGCCCCGAGCGAACGTTGCCGATATGCAGCGCGCCGGTCGGACTCGGTGCGTAGCGGGTGCGAACGGTCACCTTCTACTCCCATTCAATGGTTGAGGGTGGCTTGGATGTAATGTCGTAAACGACGCGATTTACGCCTCTGGTCTCGTTGGTGATTCGGTTTGAGAGACGCGCGAGAAAGTCGGCAGGAAGCCGCGCCCAGTCAGCCGTCATCCCGTCTTCAGACTCAACTGCGCGAATCGCGATAACGCTCTCGTAGGTGCGCGAGTCGCCCATCACGCCGACGGTCTTGAGCGGTAGCAGGACGGCAAACGCCTGCCATAGCCGCCGTCCGATTCCCGAACGCTCGAACTCCTGCATAACGACTTCGTCCGCGCGCCGTAGCAGCTCCAGCCGCTCGCGCGTGACGTCGCCCACAATACGCACGGCCAGTCCCGGGCCGGGAAACGGCTCGCGATCGACAATCTCGGGCGGCAGATTCAGCTCGCGTCCCAGTTCGCGCACCTCGTCCTTGAAAAGCTCGCGAAGCGGTTCGATGAGTTCCAGCTTCATCCGTTCGGGCAAACCGCCGACATTGTGATGGCTCTTGATCGTCGCCGACGGTCCCTTGAAGGAAACCGACTCGATGACGTCGGGGTAAAGCGTTCCCTGTCCGAGGAAACGCGCACCCCCGAGCTTGTGAGCTTCGGCGTCGAAAACCTCGATGAACGTATGACCGATGATGCGGCGCTTCTGCTCGGGATCGACAACCTCGGCAAGACGGTCCAGGAAAAGCTCCGACGCGTCGACCACGCGAAGTCGAATGCCGATCTGATGCGCGAACACGCGTTCCATCCGATCCCGTTCGCCGGCACGCAGAAGACCGGTGTCGACGAACACGCATTCCAGTCGTTCGCCGACCGCGCGATGAATCAACACGGCGGCCACCGACGAGTCGACACCGCCCGAAAGCCCCAGCACGACTTTGTCTTCGGGTCCGACCGTGGCGCGTATCTCCGCGACCTTGGTCTCGACGAAATTCGCCATCGTCCAGTCGCCCGGCTCGCCGCAAATTCCGAGGACGAAGTTGCGCAACACCTGCGCGCCCTCGGGCGTATGAACCACCTCGGGATGGAACTGGATTCCGCGGACCCGGCCGTCGAGACTTCGGACCGCCGCGTAGGGTGAGTTATCGGTGTGCGCAATCGGATGCAGTGACGGTGGGATCGATTCGATCCGATCGCCGTGGCTCATCCAGACCTTATGCTCGCCGCGCTCAAGCCCCACAAAGAGTGGGTCGTCTTCGTCAATAATGAGATTCGCCGAGCCGTACTCGCGCGTCCGCGCCGCGGCGCTTGCCGCGCCCGCATGATGGGCGATTACGTACATCCCGTAGCAGATTCCCAGAACCGGCACGCCGATCGCAGCGAGCACGTCGGGCGCGATATCGGGTGCGTCGGCCTCGTAAAAGCTTGCCGGGCCGCCGGACAGGATGATGCCGCTCGGGTTCATCTCACGAATCCTGTCGAGCGCGAGATTGAACGGATGAATTTCGCAATAGACGTGCGCTTCGCGCACCCTGCGTGCGATTAGCTGCGTGTACTGACTTCCGAAATCGAGAATAAGAATCACGGCGATCCGCCTTGAGGCGCTACTATAACGAACGCGTGCGCGCAGACGAATAGTCCGCGCACGGTACTGTCGCTTTTCGGGGCAGCGCGCTCATCGCGTCGCCCGCCGCCTGGTCGCCGGCGAGCCTGCAGGATGCTCACCGCGTCCCGTTCGTTTGAAGCCGATCTTGAGCGGGGTACCGACGAGACCAAGCGCACTGCGGAAGCGATTCTCAAGGAACCGCACGTAATGCGTCGGTATTTCCCGATCCATGTTGGAGAAAAACCTGAGCCTGGGCGGTGCGGTGCCGACCTGCGTCACGTACATCAGGTTGAGCCGCTTGTGACGGATGACCGGAGGGTCCATCGCTTCGACCGCTTCGGCCAGAATCCGGTTCAGTCGCGAGGTCTGGAAGTTGGCGCGCCACGATTCCCCCGCTGAAAGCACCGCGGGGATTACGTCCTTGATCCCATCGCCCGTGAGCGCCGACGTAAAGACCATCGTGCCCGACTCAAGAAACGGAAAGCGCCGATGCGTCTCGCGCGCAAAGGCTGGGACCCGCGCGCCCTCGCGCGCCGCAAGGTCCCACTTGTTGCATACGACCACCAACGCGCGGTCGTTCGTATCTATAACCCGCGCCAGCCGCGCATCCTGGTCGGTGAATCCCTGCGTCGCGTCGATAACCAGCACCAGCACGTCGGCGCGCTTGATAGTGCCAATCGCCCTGCCCACGGAAGCCTGCTCAAGCTCGCCCTCTACTCGCGTGCGGCGCCTGATTCCCGCCGTGTCGATCAGCAGCAGACGGCGCCCCTTGAAGCTGAGACTTACGTCCAGCGTGTCGCGAGTGGTCCCGGCAACCTCGTCGACGATCGCGCGCTCATAACCGGAGAGCCGATTCAGTATCGACGACTTGCCGGCGTTCGGTCGGCCCACAAGCGCAACCTTGAGATCGGGCCGCTCTTCGGCGGCAACCTCACGCGCCGGAAGACGCTCGACCACCGCGTCGAGCAGTTCTCCCACCCCGTAACCGTGAGCCGCGGAGAGGAAATAGAGCTTCTCGGCACCCGCCGCGTAAAACTCGGAGGCCGCGGTTTCCTGCCCGGGGCGATCGATCTTGTTGACCGCGAGCACCAGCGGGCATCCGGTCTCGCGGATAAGTGCCAGCGCTTCCGCGTCGGCTTCGGAAAAGCCCGTCCGACCGTCGAACAGCATCACGACCACGTCGGCGGCACCAACCGCACCGAGCGCGTCGCGCACCAGTCGCTCGGACATCCGCTCGCGCCCGCCCAGTTCGAGACCGCCTGAGTCGATTACCAGGAACTCCCGCTCGTCATGCGACGCGCGGGCGAAGTTGAGGTCGCGGGTTGTGCCCGGGATTGGGCTGGTGATCGCG
>JBJKQX010000379.1:0-3065 GCA_046704965.1 Binataceae bacterium (SeqCode) | reverse complement strand
GCCGAAGCGCGCGCGATCCAGACCGCCCTCAAGCTCGGACTTTTCGAGGCACTTGCAAAGAACGACGCCGACGAATCCACTCTCGCGCGGGCGATAGGCGGCGAGCCGAGGGCTACCGCGCTGCTGGCAAACGCGCTCGTCGCACTCGGCCTTCTGACGAAAGCCGACGGGCGGTTC
This sequence comes from Binataceae bacterium (SeqCode), assembly GCA_046704965.1. Taxonomy (GTDB): domain Bacteria; phylum Desulfobacterota; class Binatia; order Binatales; family Binataceae; genus DTIX01. The sequence continues at coordinate 2,888 of JBJKQX010000379.1, read as the reverse complement.
GGATTGCGGGGCGCCGCGCGTCACTACCTGGTCGAGTCTTCCGACGAGTATCTGGGCGGGATGATCCTGTTCGACGAGTCGCTGTGGGACGTATGGGGCCGGCTCGACGAATCGATCCGAAGCGGCAATCCCGCGCGAACCCCCGACATGTTTCAGCGCACGCCGGAGGAAACCTACCGATTCATCAAGGCGATGGACTCTCTGGTGCGCGCTCGCGGCGACGCGCGCTACCTGGCCGAGAATCTCGACCTCAGCGGCGTCGACACAATTCTTGACGTCGGCGGTGGTCCCGGAACTTACGTGGCCGCGATGCTTCACCGACGGCCTGCGATGCGCGCGATAATCTGCGATCTTCCGGCGACGCTCGCCGTCGCGCGCAGAATCCTGGCCGAACGTGAACCGGACGTGATGGACCGAATCGAACTGGTTGCGGCGGATTACACGCGCGACGAATTGCCGGGCCCGTGCGACGCCATATTCATGTCGAACATCATCCACAGTGAACCGCCAGAGACCAACGCGCTTTTGATACGAAAGTGTTTTCGGGCGCTTGCGCCGCGCGGCCGCATCTTCATCAAGGACCACATAATGAACGCGGAGCTGACCGAACCTCGCGCGGGTGCGGTCTTCGCGCTCTATCTTCTTCTCACGACGCACGGTCGCGACTACAGCTTCGACGAGGTGCGTGGCTGGCTTGAGAGCGCAGGCTTTTCGGACGTGCGCGAACAGACGCTGCCGGTTCCGCAATTCAGCTCATCGCTCGTCGTAGCCGAAAAACCCTGACCGGGCGCGGCTGCCACCGCTTGGATTGCGATGACGGCGGCAACTATAGTGGGGGCGAGATGTTTTCCGCGTGTCATTGGCGGAGAAGCCTAACCCGATGCGGGAGGCATCAATATTGAATCACGCGAGTTGGCCTGACGATCGGCTGACCGTCGCGTATCTCGGGCACGCGAGCCTTCTCGTCAACTTCTTCGGCATCAGGCTGATAAGCGACCCGACGCTCTTCGAACGGATCGGACTCTCGCTCAAGTCTCTCGTCACGGTCGGCCCGAAGCGCGTGACTGCGGCTCCACTCGCCCCGAAAGCGCTCAATCCGCTCGACCTCGTGCTGATCACCCACGCCCACATGGATCATCTCGACATTCGCTCGCTCAAGGCGATGCCGAAAAAGGCGGTGGTGGTTGTGGCAGAGGGATGTTCGCGGCTGCTGCGTCCGCTCGGCTTCGAAGACATCAGAGAACTCAGGTGGGGCGAAAGCACGACGGTATCCGAGCTTACGATTCGCGCGATGGGTGCGCGGCATTGGGGCAAACGATGGCCTCCCCTCGGAGTTGACTACGGATTCGCGAGCTACGTGCTGGAGAAGGACGGCCATCGGATGCTTCTTGCGTGCGACAGTGCGTACACGGAGCTGTTCGACGAGCTTTCGGCCAATCCACCGCAGGTCGCAGCATTCTCAATCGCGGCGTACGACCCTTTCATCTGGAATCATGCCAACCCAGAGGAAGTGTGGCGAATGTTCCTGCGGACCGGGGCGAGACATCTTATTCCGATCCATTGGGGGACTTTTCGACTCTCCAGGGAACCGATGGACGAGCCGATGAGCCGGTTACTCGCGGCGGCGGGCGAGGATGAATATCGAATCGTGATGCGTGAGATAGGCGGCGTGTGGACCATGCCGCAGACGCGAACGCATACGGACGTCGAGACACCGGCGGGCGCTATCGCGGACGCGGCAGAGATGCGCAGGCGAAGTCAGGGCTAGGAGCAGGGCCGTTCGTCGGCGACAGGCAGGACTTCAGTCGCGAACAGCGTCCAGACGGCGATTGGCTATCTCGACGTACTCCGGGGCACGCTCGATACCAACCCATCGGCGGCCAAGCTTTTCACATTCGATCGCGGTGGTTCCGGTTCCAAGGAAACAGTCGAGCACCAGATCATTCGGCGCGGTCCAAAGCCTGACTATCCGTTCGACCAGCCCGAGCGGCTTCTGGGTCGGATGGCCGCCCGGCTCTCGTTCCGAGCGCGGCGTGCATGGAAACGACCACATGTTACGAAGCTGTTTTCCCTCTCCGATTTCGTTCGACGCCGCGTAGTCGAAAGTCCATCGGCTTGCGTTGGCTTGCGTATTGTTGCAAGCCCAGACGATGTATTCAGTGCTCTCGGTGGTGAGGCGGCCCGTGATATTCGGCTGTGCGTTGGGCTTGAACCACGTGATCTGCTGCATCACGCGCCGCTTGAGCAGGTTCTGCAGCACGAATCCGATCGTGTAGACGTTGTGGAAGCTCGCGAATACGAGGATGTTGCCGTTGGGTTTGACCAGCCGCGAGACCTCGCCGAGCCATTCTCCGGTAAATTCGAGATAGCCGTCGCTCGAGAAGCGATCCCATCCCTCCTGCATCGTGACGTGCGAACTGAAGGCCCACTTGAGTCCCCGCTTGCGGCTCATGTTGTAAGGCGGATCGGTGATGCAGGCGTCGAACGACCCTTCGGGCCATCGGCGCATCACCTCGAGACAGTCGCCGGAGTAAATCGTACCGGGTTTGACGTCCGCTACCTGGACGTCCGCGGGCGATGCGGGAGTCTCGACCTCGGACGATTCGGCGGTCGTGCCGCGACGCTCAGACACGCTTTCGCTTTCGGGTCAGGTAGTCGACCAACATGTACTCGCCCAGATGGTCGGGACGGGTATAGAGGGCGCGGCCACGGTTTATCTGCGTCATTTTTTCGACGAACGCGCGCAGGCTTGGCGAGTCGTCGAGCATGAACGTGTTTATCGTAATTCCTCTGCGCGTGATCCGCTCCACCTCTTTCAAAGTCTCCTGCGCGGCCCGCATGCTGATTCCGCCGAACGAAAGCGGCCACTCGCAATACAGCCGCTTGTT
>JBJKQX010000378.1:0-6400 GCA_046704965.1 Binataceae bacterium (SeqCode) | reverse complement strand
CGGTGATGCGGTCCTGCATCGCCTCGTCGAGATAGGGGTGCATGGGAAGGCTCAAGACCTCCTTCGCAAGCCTTTCCGAAACCGGTACGCCGCCTGGGCTGGTAGGGAAGTGGCGATAGCCGGTCTGCTTCGAAAGCGGGATCGGATAATAGATCGCGGTCGGCACGTTGGCCGCCTTGAGCCAAGCCGCCGCCTTGTCGCGATCAGTGAAGCGAAGTGTATATTGCGCCCAAACGGAGGTCGCACCCGAAGTGAGTTCTGGCACCGCCGCCACACCCGCGAGCGCGCGGTTGTAGCGCTCGGCCACCTTCCGACGCGCGATGATCTCGTCCTCGAAGATCGAGAGCTTTTCCAGGAGGATCGCAGCCTGAATCGTATCGAGCCGGCCGTTCATGCCGATCCGCACGTTGTCGTATTTGTCGCCGCCCTGGCCATGCACGCGCAGGCTTCGCATTAACGCGGCCAAGCCATCGTCATCGGTGAAGATCGCCCCGCCATCGCCATAGCAGCCCAAAGGCTTCGCCGGAAAGAAGCTCGTCGCCGTGATATCGCCAAAGGTTCCAACGCGGTGGTTGTCGAGCGTCGCGCCAAAGCTCTGCGCCGCATCCGCAAGAACGAACAATCCGTGTTTCGCCGCGATCGGCGCGATCCGCCGGTAGTCGGCAGGCTGGCCAAAGAGGTCCACCGGAATGACCGCACGGGGCTTCAGGTTCATCTTGCCCACACTCGCGACCGCAGCCTCCAGGCTGGCAGGGTCGATGTTGAAGCTCACCGCTTCCACATCGACGAAGACTGGTGTCGCGCCGAGCCAAGCCACGACCTCGGCCGTCGCAACAAAGGTGAAGGCCGGCACGAAGATGGCATCGCCTGGCCCGACCCCCCTCGCCATCAAGGCAAGCGCCAGGGCGTCGGTGCCGTTGGCAACGCTGATGCAATGCCTAGCACCACAAAATGTGGCGAGCTTGCTCTCAAGCTCCGCGACTTCCGGGCCCAGAATATATTTGCCGTGATTGACGACGCGCAGGATCGCCTCGTCAATCCGTGCGCCGAGGCGTCGGCGCTGGGCGTTAAGATCGATGAACGCGATTTCTGCATCAGCGGCGATTTCCGGCGCAGGCGTGTTCATTCCGTTATTTCCTCCAGGCGGTCGGGCTCGACCTCGCGGTAGCGACGCCCTTCGCGCGGGCAGACAAGATTAGGTCCAAGTTTTTCGCCGGCCTTGCTCATCCACCCGATACGCCGCGCTGGTACTCCAACCATGAGCGCGTAAGGCGGCACCGGGCCTGTCACTACGGCGCCCGCGGCGATGAAGCAGTACTCTCCGAGTTCGTGGCCACAAACGATGGTCGCATTGGCGCCGATGGTCGCCCCCCGCCGTACCAGTGTCTGGCGGAATTCATTCTTGCGTTCGATTTCAGCGCGTGGATTGTTCACATTGGTAAAGACGCAAGACGGGCCACAGAACACGCCATCCTCAAGCACTACGCCGTCATAGATCGAGACGTTGTTTTGGATCTTCACTCGATTTCCGACTACGGCACCTCTGGCCACGAACACGTTTTGACCAAGCGTGCAATCTTGACCGATGACGGCGCCACCCGATACATGCGTCCAGTGCCAGATGCGCGTGCCACGGCCGATGCTCGCACCCTCATCGATGATCGCCGTCGGATGCGTAGTGCAGCCGCATTCAGAATCGATCACGGGTTACCTACCCCTTCGCGGCGACGGCAGCCAGCGGATGGTATTCGCCACTGAGCCCGCGCGGCTCCGCATGACGGATTTCATAGGCGGTCTGGATACTGGCACGCGCCGCGTCAAGTCCGTATCCGCCACCGCCGAGAATATCACGGTAGCTCTCGGAATGAAGTTCGGTGAAACCGTCGCTGAATTCCAGTTCATCCCTATCGACCAGGATGGACCGGTAGGTCCGCTTTCCCGAGACTTTTGCCGCTTCCGGCAGATGAGCAGCATTTATCGACAGAAACCAGCGCACCCGTGCACGATCAAACTCCAGTACTCCGGCGGCGGCATCGGGCCTGTGAAGGTGGACCACGTTGCCGCGCACACCGCCGAACACCCAACCGAGCATATCAAAGAAGTGGATGCCAATGTTGGTGGCGATTCCGCCCGACTTTTCCACCGTACCTTTCCAGCTCGTGTAGTACCAGTGGCCACGCGAGGTGATATAGGTCAAGTCGACATCGAATAATTTGTTCGCTTCGGCCGCCGCAATCTTCTCGCGCAGCGCCCGAATCGCGGGATGTAACCGGAGCTGCAGGATATTGTAGATCCGCCGGCCTGTATCGCGCTCGATTTCCACCAGCGCGTCAATGTTCCAAGGATTGAGCACCAACGGCTTTTCGCAGATCGCGTCGGCCTGGTTGCGCAGCGCAAATCGGATATGCGCGTCGTGCAGGTAATTGGGCGAGCAGATCGAGACATAGTCTACCCGCTCCCCCTTGCGACGCAGCTTGTCGACGTGCCGGTCAAACCGCTCAAACTCGACGAAGAAATCGGCGTCCGAAAAGTAGCTGTCGATGATGCCAACACTGTCCTTCGGATCGAACGCCGCGATCAGGGAGTGTCCGGTGTCCTTGATGGCCTTCATATGCCGAGGCGCTACGTATCCGGCTGCCCCCACCAACGCGAAGTGTTTCATCGAATGTTCCTACGTGGTTTCTTCGAGCTACGTTCCACTACATAAGGACGCCGCCGCGCGCACCGCATGACCCGGCCATCTTTCTTAGAGTGCTCACATAGGCGTCGCACGTGGCAAGTCCTGCTAGCCATAGCAACTGCCCCACCACAAGGTGGCCACAGAAATGCTGCCGCACTCCGGGTGACGGAAGGTCTCCCGAAGTGCTTGTCCAGAGCGCAATCAATCGCGCGCGAGCGCTTAGGCTCAGGCCGCCTCGATCGCCAGGCTTGAGACCTCGGCCCGCACCTTGCGGCCAAGAAGATCAAGCAGAATGCAGACCCGCTCAAGGTCGTCGGCGTGAATCAACTGGCCGACCAAATCCTGAAATACGCCTTCCGTGATCCGCACCTTATCGCCCGGGCGAAAGTCCGCCGAGGGCGCGATGCGGTCGAAGACGCCACTTGCCACCTCGCGCCGTAGGGCATCGATAATTCCGGGCGCGACCGCCGCCGGCTCATCTCCAGCGCGAACTACCGTCGCAACGCCCGGGCTCGAGAGGATCGGCCGCCAGCGCATTTGATTGCGTTCCAGGCCGACAAAGAGATAGCGGGGAAAAAGCGGCCTCGCGACTACCAGGCGCCGCCGTGCGTGCCGAATCCAGCGGCGGTAACGCGGGAGAAAGACCTCATAGCCTTGACGCTGAAGATGGGCGCAAGCCTTCTCCTCGCTGTTCGGCTGGGCGTGAACCGCATACCAGGACATCATGGCCGCGGACCTCTGTCGGCGTGGGTGCCCAGATGGCGAGCCAACCTTGCGGCTTTGCGCGAAGAGCCCGGAGAAACGGAACCACCCCGCGTGCTGATATAAAGGAGTGCAGGGGCCAGCACCCGCTCAGGCGCTATCCCCGAGGCGCCGGCTTCTGCTACGGCCAAATCGAAGCTTTCCTGCGGCGCCTTAGCATCGGTTACAAGAATCGCATCGACCGCCCCCTCGGCGTGACGGATGGCGTGAGCAAGGCTCGGAAATACGATACACCCGGCGCAGGACCGGACATGGTCCGCAGCGTCGACATCCGATAGGACTTCGACGCCTGCCTCGCTTGCGCTGATGATTGCAATTTCGGCGAGGTCTCCGGCACCGAAAAGTACCAGCCGCCGCCAGCCCTGGCTCGTACAAGCTTGCAGCAGGCTTGCGCAGTCGTGGCGCGCACGGCGGAAGAAATTCAGAGAGACCGTGAGATATTCTGCTGTCAGCCGGCTCTTTTCGGCGAATCCGCGCGGAGTAAGGTAATACGCGTAACGGTTGAGCGGTATCTGCCGGATCTTGATCAGGCCCTTTTTGGCGCAGCGGCGAAGATAGGCATTAGTGAGACCGAGCGCGATGCCTAGCTCGCTCGAAAGCGAACGCTGCGTGACACGGCTATCGCGCTCGACCGCGCGCAGGACGCCGAGTACGATGCCCGGGTTCTCCCCCCTCTCGCCGTCGGTGCGTTCGCCCATAGTCTCCTGCTCAAAGCCTTGCGCCATCCATATTCCAGCTTTATCGGCTGGACATCGGCTACCACGTTCACATCATGAACGTCAAGTGTGTTCATTTTGTGAACGGAATGGTATTATAATCTTCGGATTCATGCTTCTTGCTTCGATCAAGGTGGCGTTCCAAGGTAGACGGTCGACGCTGTTGCAGAATACAACTATGAGGAGTGATTGCTGTGGAGGTGCGGCTATAAAGGGGCCATAGAGAGCGATGGTCTTGGGATTGAAATCTCAGCTTCGCTGGTCGCCGTTTTTGGTCGCGGCTGCCATACGGCGGCTACGGTTGGAATCGAAGCGGCTGAAGATGCTTCGGCACGTTGCAGCTCTCGTTCGCGAGGAGGCCGACGGCATTCGCCTACTCGACCCAGACGAGCGAAAGTTTCCGCTCTTTGTCGCAGCCGCAGCTATGAGTCTCTGCCAGACGAAAATCAGCACGTCGCGGTATGTCTTAAGACGACATAATGGCAGATCCTTGCCGACATATAGCCATGAGGCCCTCAGAGACGGTATGGGGATATGTGGACACCATGTCCGCGCCTTCATCGCCATCATGGATATCCTCGGCATACCCGCCCGACCCGTCGAGATTTATTACGACTATGAGGATGGAAGTCGCGACAGCCATATCGTCGCAGAGGTAGGGTGGGACGGTCGTTGGCACATGTTTGACGTCTCTTTCGGTTTGGTCGCCTGTGATTCAGGGAGCGAAGCCATTCTCTCCTACGAAAAAATTCGTAGCGGAAGGCCGCTTCGGCTGAGGATGAACGCGATGCATCCGTGGAATCTTGGCTCAACCTTGCCGATCAAGGTCAGACACCGATATCTCTGGTCCGGAGATGTCGTGACCGACGGGCACGGCACGATACACCCCTATATCAAGGCCAAAGAGTTGGATCGAGTGGAGTTTGGATTGGATGCAATTCCCAACTTCATCGGTCGGACGGACAATGGACTTCCCGATTTGCGGCAGAATAGGCCTTGGCGGGTTCAAGATTTTTTGGGCGGCGGCCGGCCGAATGGCCGATGGTGCGAGCTTGAATATGAGGTGCATCTTCCCGCTGGTCTTGACGTCCTTCAGCTTGGGGTAAGAGCGGTGGTAGGGCGGAACGTCGTTTTCCAAACACCAAACCAATCCGTACCTGCGACTGAAGGAATAGTGATTTTGAGGGACTTGCAGAGTTCGGTTCGCCTACGCGTCGCGGGCGATGATCCGGTCTCTTACGTAACTTTGAATGAACTGATTGGTTATCGCGGAAGATCTGCCACCTAATCGATACAGTTGGCGCTTCGGTTTTAAGCGCCGGTGAACGGATGGCAAATGGTTACCTGCTGTTCTCGTCGACGTCGCAAAAAGCTCAAACCCGACAAGGCTCCCGAATTACGCTCTATGCGCCCGGGCCTGCCGGACACCGTCGCAGCGTTGCACGCTTCGGACAAGGGAACACCCCTAATCTTGCGACGAAACGAGCGCAAGTTCGTTTAGCTTTCTGAACTCATACTCGTCAGAACTACTTGATGCCATCGCGCATTTTGACTATGGACTCGTTATTCAGAATAGCCCTCGGGTTGGCGTCCGAACGCAGACGATGCCTTCCTATTCCTGGGCCCATAGCTCGGTAGGAATAGCGTTCGTTGTCACAGAAATATCTTTACACGTTATGCGTAAAAAGAGGATATCGATCCTTGAGGGCACTTAAGACCTTATTAAAGTTAGTGATACTGTACCGAGAAGAGCCCGGACGGCAATGCGTCGCAGATGGCACCGAATGCGGAGCGACGCTGATGATGCGTCGCGCTTAAAACGAATCGGACGCCGACGTGCAAAATCACGCGCCTATTCGGAACGGATAGCCGGTGGAGAGGCTTCCAAAGAAGAAGCTGGACGGACCTCTTGCTCGGAGGTGTCGCCGATTGGGGGAGCGGTGCGATTCGTGATGCAGGGGATCAAGATGTCGCGGCGCTCGACAAAGCGGCGACCGGGGCAGCGGCTATAATGTTCGTGGGCTGAAGCGCGGGTGTGGCGCTGAGGCGGCGTCGTGATCGCAGGGGAACGCGGACCCAGGGTGGTGCCGGAGAGATGGTCGCAGCGGCGGAAGATGGCAAGGGCGCGTAAGAGGATGCGCTAGATGCGCAGGGCGAGGGTATGACGCCGGCGCGGCGCACACCGCCGCCTGATTTAGGCCGGGTGGCAGGGCCCAGTGTTGCGCGGTGCCTCGGTGACGGG
>JBJKQX010000377.1:0-16210 GCA_046704965.1 Binataceae bacterium (SeqCode) | reverse complement strand
CTTCAGACGCGCACCGTCCGACGTGTCCTCGCCGAGATGGAAGGCAATCGCGTCCGAGGCTTCGAGTTCCGCAATCGCGCCGGCGAGATCCTTGCGCGCAAGCTCCGTTTCCTTGGCCGTTCCAAGCGGCAGTCCCGCCTGCGTGGGCGTCAGTTCTTCGAGCAGCGAAGTAAACTCGATCTCGCGCAGCAGCGCGGCGACCGCATTTTCGTCTATTCCCTCCCAAGTCAGATCGTCGGGACCAACGTCGAGCGCAACATCTGTTTTTATTCGCACGAGCGAGCGCGCCAATTCGACGTCGGAGCGATGCTTTTCGAGCAGACCCGCGACCCGTTTGGCACCGCGCAGCTTGAGCGTCTCGACCTTGTCGAGATTGCGGTACAGGTTCTCGACACTGCCAAACTCGCGGACGAGAGCGGTCGCGGTTTTCTCGCCGACTCCGGGAACGCCCTTTACGTTGTCGATCGGATCGCCGGTCAGTGCCTGGATTTCGACCAGCGCCGCCGGATCGACGCCAAACCGTTCGCGGACTTCGCGAGCGCCGGTGCGCTTGTCGCGCATCGTGTCCCACAGCGAGGTATGCGCGTCGACGATCTGCATGAAGTCCTTGTCCGCGGTAATGATGACGGTTTCGTAGTGCTTTTGTTTTGCGACGGTCGCGAGGGTGCCGATCACATCGTCAGCCTCGTAGCCGTCGCGCACGATACTTTTGATTCGGAAAGCTTCGACCGCCCTGTGAATGTAGGGAATCTGAACGGTGAGATCGCTCGGCGCAGGCGGGCGATTGGCCTTGTAATCCTCGAACAGATCATCGCGGAAGGTTTTCTTTGCGGAATCGAAAACAATCGCGATACGGGTTGGATGTTCCTCCTTGATCAGTTTGAAGAGCATCCGGATAAAACCGTAGACGGCCTGCGTCGGCATCCCGCGCGAAGTGGATAATGGAGGCAGTGCGAAGAACGCCCGGAAGATGTATCCGGAACCGTCCACGAGGTAGAGATGCGGGCGCTCTTCAGCCATGACTTGAAGTTACCGGAACCGCCCGACAAAGAAAAAGCACAGTTTCTTAACACTTCCTCTGGCCGAACGCTCTTAACATCTGTCGCCGCTTGTATTAGTTTCCTCGGGGACAGCGATACTTGATTCGCCGTTTTTTTTCGCCCGGATCTTGAATACACGGGCGGAGTTTTCGTCCAAGAAAGCGCCCGGCTCCAACAGCCTGCAGGCTCGAAGGATGCAGAGCGTCGGCGTGAGATGATAGAGGTCAGAAACCTAACCAAGTACTACGGCGAGTTCCTCGCGGTGAGGGACATCTCCTTCAGTGCCGAGAAAGGTTCGATTCTCGGTTTCCTGGGGCCCAATGGCGCCGGCAAGACGACCACAATGCGGATCCTTACGGGATTCATGCCGGCGACCGCGGGTACGGTGCTCATCGACGGTCTCGACATTTTCAAGCAGTCGCTCGAAGCGCGCCGGAAGATCGGCTATCTGCCCGAAAATCCGCCCCTTTACGCGGATATGAGAGTCGATTCGTACCTCCGCTTCGTCGCCAGACTTCGCGGCGTCCCGCGCTCAAAGCTTGGCGCCGCCCTCGATCGCGCAATAGAAGTTTGCGGGCTTGGCAACGTGGCGCATCGCATATGCGGGCAGCTCTCCAAGGGGTACCGACAGCGCGTGGGACTCGCGCAGGCGTTGATACATGATCCCCAGGTGCTCGTGCTCGACGAGCCGACCATCGGACTCGATCCGCGCCAGATTCACGAGATTCGCGATCTAATCAAGACGCTCTCGGGAGATCGCACGGTCGTGCTTTCGACCCACATCCTGCCCGAGGTTTCCCAGATCTGCGACAAAGTCGTGATAATCGCCGACGGGCACGTGGTGCTCGAAGAGCAACTTGCCGCGCTTCCGGAAGGCAGCACGCTCGAAGAAGTTTTCCTCGCGGCGATAACCAAGGAACGCCATGAGCTCGGCGAGGTCGGGGAAGAGACGCTTGAAGGGGTTGATGCGGGGCACGAGTAACCGTCTTCGGAATCGCCGATGAAGAATTCGCTAACTATCGCAGGCAAGGAACTTTCGGCCTACTTTGTTCAGCCGGTCGCATACGTCGTGATGACCGTTTTCCTGTTGCTCGGCGGGTTTTTCTTCTTCAGCTTGCTCAGGGACTTTGATCTCTACCTGCAGATATACAGCGCGATGCGTAACCCGCAGATGCTCGCGCACATGAACCTGAACAGTATGGTGATCGGGCCGATGCTTCATAATCTTTCGATCGTGCTCGTCATCCTGGTCCCGGCCATCACGATGCGCAGTTTTGCTGAGGAGAAACGCACCGGCACCTATGAGTTTCTGCTGACCGCGCCGGTCCGGACCGGTGAAATAGTGGCCGGCAAGTTCATCGCGGCGGCCCTGTTCGTTCTCATCATGATCGGTCTCGCGGCGATGTTTCCGCTTATCCTGATTATTTTCGGCAATCCGGAAATCGGCGTGATATTTTCCGGCTATCTCGGTCTTGCGTTTATTGGCGTGAGTTTCGTTGCGATCGGACTTTTCACCAGTTCGCTGACCGAGAATCAGATCATCGCGGCGATAAGCTCTTTCGGCGCGCTGCTGATGCTCTATGTGATCTCGTGGCCGGCGAGGGCCGGCGGGTCTTCGTTTTCGGGTGTGCTTCGTTATATCTCGCTGCCCGAACACTTTTCCAAGATGGTCAATGGCCTTATCGACACCCGGGATATCGTTTACTTCTTGAGCCTGATCTTCGTGGCTCTGTTTCTTACGCAGCGCTCGGTCGAGTCGGCGCGTTGGCGGTAAACGGGGGGAGTTGCAGCGATGCGGCGTTCGGCGACGCTATACGGAATACTCGGCCTCGTACTTATCATTTTCGGTCTCCTTGAGTACTTCTTCACCGGGGCGGGATTTTTTCGATTCTTCGTATACGTAAACCTGATCGGCGGGTTCTTTTTCCTCGTACTTTGGGCCACCTCGAGCCGCTCGGCTATAGCCTCGGTCGCTGGCAGCAGGTCGGCCCGCTACGGCGCAAACGCGGCTCTGTACACGATACTGTTCATCGCAATCCTGGTTGCGGTGAACTACGTATCGTCACTGCACTACACCCATTTCGATCTGACGGCCGAGCATATATACAGCCTTTCAAGTCAGTCGCGCCGTGTCGTCAGGAATCTGAAAAAGCCGATCAAGTTCTACGGCTTCTTCGCTGGCGGCGATAACGCCAAGGCCCGTCAGCTTTACAGCGAGTACGCTTACGCCTCGCCCAACGTCAGCTTCGAGTTGCTCGACCCGAACAAGCATCCGGCGCTTGCCGAGAAATTCAAGGTCAGCGCGAACGGCACCACGCACATACAATATGGCGGCAGCAGCGGGCACGGCACGAACGTCACGGATCTGACCGAGCAGGCGATCACTAACGCAATCATCAGGGTCAGCAAGTCCACGAACAGAGTGGTCTATTTTCTTGAGGGACATGGCGAGCCCAGCCCCACCGACGTCAACAAGTCGACAGGTTACGGGCTTCTCAAGACTGCGCTTGAAGGCGAAGGCTTCAAGGTAAAGCAACTGCTTCTGGTTACGCAGCCGGCGGTGCCCAAGGATTGCTCTGTGCTGATCATTGGCGGACCCGAACGTCCGCTGATGCCTCACGAAATCAAGGCGATCGACGCGTACCTTAAGGATGGCGGGCGTGCACTGGTGATGTTGCGGCCGCCGCGGCCGAATTCCGACATCGACGAAACCGCACTGGTCAAGCTCCTGTCGCAGTGGGGCCTCAATGCCGGCAACAACGTCGTGGTCGACCAGGTGGTGCGGCTATTCGCGGGCCCCGCGCTCGGCGTCACTCCGCTGGTCGACAGCTACGGCGCGAGTCCCATCACCAAGGATTTCAATCATCGCACCGTTTTCCCCATGACGCGTTCGGTCGATCCCGAGAAAGACCCCGCCGCAGGGCTTGCGGTGGTTCCGCTGGCGATGACCAGCGGCACCTCATGGGCTGAGACGAATCTGGTTGACCTCTTCGAGCATCAGCAAGCCAAATTTGACGCCTCCGACCAGCGCGGTCCGATCGACGTGGCAGGCGAGGTGACGGCCAATCTGAAAAAGCTCGGATGGGGCAAGGGCCAGGCGCGACTGGTCGTCTTCGGGAGCACGCAGATTGCCGACAACCAGAACCTGAAAGAGTTTTTCAACCGCGACCTGATACTCAACAGTGCCGACTGGCTGGCGGGCGAGGCGAATCAGATTTCAATTCGTCCGCGCACGCTGCGCGCATCGCGTTTCCAGCTTACGGTCGCTCAGTTCAGCATCGTGTTCGCGCTCTCGGTTCTGCTTCTTCCCGAATTGCTGCTCATCGCCGGCATCGTTGTGTGGTGGAAGCGGCGGCAGTAGGAATCAGTCTGGCGGTATCATCAGGGGATGCGGCTTCGTAACACGGTCATCGCGTTCATCGTGCTGCTGCTGATCGGCGGCTACGCATTCGTCAACTATTACTTTGCGAAGCCGGTGCCCCTGCCGACGCTTCTGGGCATCAAGTCCGGCGATATCACGCGAATCGATCTCAAGTACCCGAATCGCGAACTGATTATCCAGCGCAGCAAACCCGACGCGCCGTGGATGCTGGTAAAGCCGATGGCAACCAGGGCCGATCAGGATTTGGCCAACAATCTCGCCCACACCATCGCGAATTGCCATGTGACGGAAACCGTCGCCAAGAACCCTCGAAATCTGGCGCAATTCGGGCTCAAGAAACCCAAGGTCACGGTTTTCGTAACTACGGTCGCCGGTAAAAAGCTTCCCGGAATCGAAGTCGGCAAAGTAACGCCGGTCGGCTTCAAAGCCTACATTAAGCTGACTGACAAGCCGGTCGTGATGCTTACCGCTTCAACGTTTCCGCCCGGAATGAACAAGACGGTCGACGAGTTGCGAAACCACAAGCTGATGGATTTCAAGCTCGCCGACGTCACGAAGTTCACGCTGCAAAGCAGTGGCGGCCCGCTAATCGAAATCGACCGCAAAAGAGGCGGCAAGTGGAAAATAGTCAAGCCCGCCACTTACGCGGCCGACCAGAGCCGCGTGAATCAGCTGCTTACCGCACTTGCGAACTCCAGGATTACCAGTTTTATCAACGACAGCCCGACCAGCCTGTCGCCCTACGGACTCGACAAGCCGCGGTTCTCGGTCACCGTATACACTGGCGCTAAAGGCGCGAGCGGCGAATCGCTTATGTTCGGCTCCAGGGAGCCGGGAAAAGACAAGTATGAGATTTTCGTACGCCGCGGGGCTCAACCCGCGGTCTATTCAGTTGAATCCTACCTGTTAAACGAAGTCGACAAGACGGTCCTCGACCTGCGTGACCGGACGGTGCTGTCGTTCAAGCGCTCGACTGTCGACAGTATCGCGATCGATCGCGCCGGCAAGAGCTTCACGCTCAAGCGCGCTCCGCATGACAAGTGGACGCTGACTCGTGGCGGAAAGACCTCTCCCGCCGACGCTTCAGTCGTGAAGCGTTTTCTTGGTCAGTTGCACGACCTCAAGGGTCAGAGCATCGTGATGGCCAAAATGGTTCATCCCGAGATGTTCGGGATGGTCAAGCCGGCCTGCGAGATAACGCTTGCGGGCAAGGATGGGAAACCCGTCGGGACCATCAAGTTGTCGAGCGTCAAAGTGCAGCCGATGACCGGAAGTTCGTCGTCGCCCAAGGCAAAGGTCCACATGCACTACTACGCGGTGTCCACTGCGAGCCCCGCGCTTTTCGATATCGATCACTTCACGTTCGGATTGCTCGACAAGAGCGCGGATTATTTCCTGCCCCCGAAAAAGGCAAAGGCTGAGGGGAAGAAGTCGCCCGCTTCGGCCACCGAGCATCAGTCACGACCGGCGCATGCGACCTCATAGGTCGCGATGCGTCACGATTAGGTCAGGCCGGTCGCGCTTTCCGCTATCACATGCACGATAGCCTGATCGCGGGTGTGCGTGATGCTCACGTGGAAACGCGCGATATTTTTTTTCTGTGCATAGTCTGCCGCCTTACCGCCGAGCATGATCGTCGGCGCCTTGCCTCGCTGGCGTACGACCTCTATCTCGCTCCATCCGACATTGCGGTTCCATCCCGTGCCCATCGCCTTCATGGTCGCTTCCTTCGCGGCGAAGCGCGCGGCATAGCTCTGGTAGCGCGGAAGCCCACGCGACTCGCAATACGCGATCTCGCCTTCGGTGAAAACCCGGCGGCGAAAGCGCTCGCCGGTCAGGGCGCGGTTGAGCGCGCGTTCGATCCGTGCGACCTCGATCACATCGATTCCGGTGCCGACAATCGTGCTCATGTTCCCTCGAAAGTATGCTCGGTCAGGTCTCGCGGCAAAGGCCCCGATGCAAAAGGTCGCTTGCCCGTGCCGCAGCGGGGATTCTATGTTCATTTCTGCGGGGTCGCTCCTGAACGGAGGGTTTGATGGCAAAGCTCAAGGTTAGCGTTAACAAATCGCGATGCATTTCGAGCGAAGACTGCATTGAAACGGCTCCTACCGTGTTCCAACTCGACGACGAAGGCAAGTCGGAAGTCGTGAACCCATCGGGCGCACCCGACGCGACGATTCTGGCCGCGGCCCGGATGTGCCCGGTCAAGGCGATCACGGTGGTTGACGAAGAAAGCGGCGAGCAACTTTTTCCGCCTGCAAAGAAGTAGGTCACTGCCGCCGTGAAACGAGAGCATCCGATTTTCGCCTGGACGTATGAGGCGGTAAACAAGCCAGCCGAATGGCTGGGAGCAAGCGCGATGCATCGGATGCGGTCGCGGCTGGTGTCGCGGCTTCGGGGCAGAATTGTGGAAGTCGGCGTCGGCAATGGCCTTAATCTCGGCCACTATGCGGACGGCTGCGAGGTCGTCGGAATCGACCCCGACCCGCATATGCTAAGACGGGCGGCGCCCCGAGCTCAGACCGTCGCCGGGCGCATTCTGCTTGTCGCGGCCGACGGCGAGGCTTTGCCGTTTGCGGCGCAGAGCTTCGACGCTGCCGTATCGTGCCTGGTTCTGTGTACGGTGCGCGACCCGCGTCTGGCGCTGAGCGAGATACGGCGCGTGCTCAAGCCCGGAGGACAATTGCACTTCGTCGAGCATGTTCGTGCGCGGCCCGGATGGCTCGCGTCGCTTCAGGACGCGATCGACCCCGCATGGGCGCGAGTGTTCGCGGGATGTCATCCGAATCGTGACACGCAGACCGCGATCGAGGGCGCAGGCTTTCGGATTGAGACGATGAGCGAAGGGGCGGGCGGTGTGATGATACGCGGCCGCGCGATGGCTGCCTGACGATGAGCCTCAAGAAGCGCCAGGAAGGGAAACTTAGTGTCGAACAGGCGCGCGACGTCGCGGGTGTTCGCGCGATGCTCGATGCGGCAGGCATGATGACCGACGGAGTCGAGTCGCCATCCTCGTGTTACCTGATTGCTTACTTTGGCCATGAGCCGGTTGGGGTTGTCGGGATAGAACCGATGCTCGACGCGGCACTGATGCGGTCGCTGTACGTTGTGCCCGCGATGCGCCGGCGCGGCGTGGGCGCGGCGTTGATCGACGCCGGTCGCAAAGCAGCCCACTCGCGCGGTGTGCGATCGCTTTACGCCGTCGGCGACGGAGCGGGCGAATATCTCCGGCGCTTCGGCTTCAGCCCGGTTGCGGTCGAGACGCTCCTTTCGGCCACCAGCGGGATGCCCGGGATCGCCCATTATCGGGAGCGTCCGGAAGCGCTTCGCGACGACGCCTTCTTTCTCGACATTTCGCAGGACGGAATCATCGCCCGGTAAGCGGCGCGTCCACCCTGAGCACACCGCGGCCCATCCGGCGGTCGCTATCGGGCCGGATTGCGCTTCCCGTTGATTATTTTCAAGCTCCGTAGAGTCTCAGGTACGAATGCTCGGCGCGATAGCCGGCTCCCCACTCGGGCTGCTCGGCGGTCGGTCCCAGGTCAAGCACCATGCATTTGATGGACCCTCCGCCTTTGGCGAGAAATTCGCTCACGTTGGAGGTAACCGGCTCGACTCCGCGCTCGCGAACCGTTTCGAGCAACTGCGCTGATACGCCTTCGGGCATAAAAAGGTAAAGTTGTCCATTAAGATCCGTCTGGAACGAATTTGCCGCGTACACCTCGGCATCCGCGGTCGAGAGTTCTATCAGGTCTTTGCCGAACGCGCCGCGCAACGCCGAGCCTGCCTCCGGCGCAAGTCCTTCCATCCAGGCCATCACGAATTTACGACCGGGCCCGAACGAGCACAGCACCGTATCGCCGTGATAATGAGTCTCGCGACACAGCCTGATCGGTATCACCTCGTGCCCCGACGCGACGGTGCGCAGTTCTTCGAGCGCGCTAATCTCGGAACGAAACCCATATATGCGTCTCCACGGCGGCCATCCGAGGTGCGGCACGAAGCGCTGCCGCTCGACGCCGCCGTAAGTGAACAGCATGTAGCGACCTGCAGGGAAAAAGTCGGCCTCGCCTTCAAAGCGCGACCGGACGCATGCGGTTCTATAGCCCATCTTTTCGATGTAGGGCAGGTAGACGTCGCGCTCGGGCGCGCGGGTCGGCAGAAGATGGCTAAGGTAGAAAGTCTTTTCGCCGGTTCCTGTGAGCGGATAAAGAAAACCCGCGTTGGCCGGATAGACAAGGCCGCTCAAGCCTTCATGAGGTTCGACGACGCAGACCTCAACGCCATGCGCCACGAAGTTGCGGGCGAGTTCGTGCCATTGTTCGCGCGCCAGCTCGGGATTGACCCGCTTGCGTAATCCGAAGGCGGTCCGGGTATGCGGATTTGCGCCTCCGATTACCGAAAAGAAGCGCGGATCTCCCATGAGGATGGTTCGTGGCATGCGATTGCCATTATGGACCCGATACGCGGGGTCATCACACCCCTGAGCCGGCTGCCGGATGCGAATCGGAAAAGGATGCGAGAGAGCACCGGGAAACTTCCGATGCGGCATGGCGAGGTGCTGGATGCGTCGGTCTTTGGCGAGAATCGGTCGCCCGCGGTAAATCTGAAGTTAAAGTTCAACTTCAGGATGAAGCGCGCACGCGGAGCGGATGGCCGCCCGCGTGCGCTACAAGGCTACTTGCGGTCAACTTCGGCCAGAACTTCTATCTGCGGACGCCCGTCGAGCAGGCCGCCAATGGCCCCGCCGAGCTCCTTCATGTGCTCGCTCTTGCTGTGCGCGTCGAGTGCGGCCTGATCCTGATAGCTTTCGAAGAACACGAACACCGTCGGGTCCTGGACGGAGCGATGCAGGATGTAGGCGAGGGTGCCCGGCTCGGAGCGAACCTTCGTGATCATCTTGCGGAAGGCTTCCTCGAGTTGAGCTTCGCTTCCCGCTTTGGCTTTGATTTTTGCGACAACATGGATCGGCATCGGATTCTCCTTTGCAGTACGGGGTTATTCGGTCCGGCAACACAAGCGACCCGACTCGAACGAGTCCCGCATGCCGCCACCGAGTTGCGTCTTAGTCCGGCCCGGTTCTTTTTTCAAGGAAATCGGAAACGGGAAGACAAAACCTCTCTCCTTGCGGCATACTCTTGGTCAACCAAAGGCTCAAGCGATGCGGTATGTTTTGACCGACCGCTGCGAGGGAGAATCCGGATGCTTGGTTTTGAACTTAGCGACGAACAAAAAGAACTTAAGGACTTGGCCCACAAATTCGCGGAGCAGGAAATGATTCCGCTCGCGCGCGAATATGACGAAAAAGAGATCTTCCCGCGTGACGTGTGCGAAAAGGCTTTCGCGGCGGGATTGATGAACTTCGGAGTGCCCACCGAGCTGGGTGGTCCGGGACTGGGCGTGCTCGACACCTCACTGATCGTCGAGGAGCTGAATTACGGATGCTCCGGGATGTCGAACGCGGTCGGCGCGAATGACCTCGCAACGCTTCCGATGCTGATCGCCGCAAACGACGAGCAGAAGAAAACCTATCTCGGCCAGCTGATGGAAAAGCTGACCTTTTGCGCCTTTGCCCTGACGGAGCCCGGTGCGGGCTCGGACGTCGCTTCGATGAGCACCACCTATCGACGCGAGGGCGACGAGTTCGTTCTCAACGGCACCAAGCATTTCATTTCGAACGGCTCGGTTGCCGACTGGTACGTCACGTTCGCCACTTCCGACAAGCGGCTCAAGCACAAGGGCATCTCGTGCTTCGTGTTTCCGTCGAGCCTGCCGGGAATCACGCGCCGGCGCATGCATGGAAAGCTCGGGCAGCGCGCCGCCGACACCGGCGAGATCGTTTACGAAGACCTGCGCCTTCCTGCCCCGGCGCTGGTCGGACGCGAAGGCGAAGGCTTCAAGTACGCGATGGGTACGTTCGACCGAAGCCGTCCCGAAATCGGCGCGATCGCGATCGGAATCTCGCAGCGCGCGCTCGACGAATGCCTGAAGTACTCGCGCGAACGCACCGCCTTCGGCCAACCGATCGCAAATTTTCAGGCTATCCAGTTCATGATGGCTGACATGGCCGTCGAGATTGAGGCGAGCCGCCTTCTGACCTACAAGTCCGCATGGCTGGTCGACCGTGGCGAGAGCCCCAACGTGGTTTCCAGCTATGCCAAGGCGTTTTCCGCCGACGCTTGCATGAGGATTACTACCAACGCGGTTCAGATCTTCGGCGGCTACGGTTACATGAAGGAATATCCGGTCGAGAAACTGATGCGCGACGCGAAGCTTCTGCAAATTTACGAAGGAACCTCGCAGATTCAGCGGGTGGTGATAGCGCGAAACCTCCTGAAAGAGTGACGCGCACAGCACAGTCACCGACTGCCTGGTTTGGTCGCGACGAAGCGTCTTTTATGGTGGGCTCCGATGAATCCGTCAGAGATTGAAGCGCTCTTCGCGCAGACGCTTCTAGGGTTTCACGATGACGAAGAATCGTGGAAGGCCGTGAATAAGCTGCGCTCGAGCGGCAGCCGGGAGGTCTTCCACCTTGCTGCTGCGTGGTGCGGCTCTGATGACCCTCGAAAGAGAGCACGGGCAGCGGATGTGTTGTGCCAGCTCCATCGCCCGCGGCCGCCAAAGAGCCCAGTGGAACAAACCGAATGGATGTTCCGTGAAGAGTCGTACTCACTTGTCACAAAGATGCTGGAGAACGAGCGGGAGCCTTTGGTGCTCACGTGCGCGATCTTCGCTCTTGGCCATTTACACAAGGACGAGGCTGTCCCTCTGATCGTCCGCTATGACGACCACTGCGATGAGGACGTCCGCTTCGCGGTGGCTTGCGCGCTTGGTTCGTTTCCAGACGACCCCCGGTCAGCCGCAGTACTGCTGAAACTGTCAAGGGATCCTGACGACGATGTCCACGATTGGGCGGTCTTTGGGCTGGGGGTGATGGGCGAAACCGACTCGACCGAGATTCGCGAGGCTCTCCTTCGATGTCTTGACGACCCGAATGAAGACGTTCGCGAGGAAGCCGCTGTCGGCTTGGGAAAGCGGCAGGATCAACGCGTGATTCCGATGCTGGAGACCGTGCTCGATGAACTGGAGCTCCGGCCCAGAGTGGTGGAAACGGTCGCTGGCCTGCTGGGCATCGAGGAAAGAGATCTTTGCGGGTGGACTCCTGAAGACTGGAGATCGGCGCTGGCCAGAAAATTCAATCTCAAGCCCTGACCCTGCCACGAACCTCATTCCCGCTGCGAAGAGGCGATCTACGCTACGAATCGTTTTGCTGGAACCTCGACCCGGCTATCCGGGCCGCGAACGAGCGCGGGATGAGTCTGATCGACTCCGCCATCACAAGGTTGATCATGCCGCTTATCCGGACACGCTTGCCCCGCCGCGCCGAGTCCAGCGCCTGCCGCACCACGATTTTCGGGTCCATGTAGACGAACGACGGAACCTTCGTGTGCTCGGTTCCGGCGACCTGCTGGAACTCCGTGCGCGTCAGACCCGGACAAAGCGCCATCACCGTGACTCCCGTGCCGCGAACTTCTTCGGCCAGCGCCTCCGAGAAGCTGAGCACGAAGGATTTTGTCGCTGCGTAGGTTGCCATGAAAGGAATCGGCTGAAAGGCGGCGGTCGACGCGACATTTATGATGGTGCCGCGCTTGTGCTCGATCATGGGCGGAAGAAACAACCGCGTCAGCGCCACCAGGGAGCTTATGTTGAGATTGATTTCCTCAAGCTCGCGGTCGATCGGCAGTTTCGCGAACCGTCCGTGGGTTCCGAAGCCCGCGTTGTTGATCAGGTAGTCGATGGCGATGTGTTTGTCGGCGACGCGCCGATGAAGCGCTTCGGCCGAGCCGGGAATTGCGAGGTCGAGCACGATCACGGTGACGTCGCCGGCGCCGAGCGATTTGGCTTCGTCGGCGAGCGACTTGAGCCGGTCCTCGCGCCTGGCCGTAAGGACCAAATCGTACTACTCACGCGCGAGCGCGCGGGCGAAGTCGGCTCCGAGTCCGCTCGATGCGCCCGTTACAAGTGCTGTAGCCATGATTCCTCTTTTGCGGGTAGGGCAGGCGTTCGCCTTTGAGTAGGGATGGACGGACCCGCGCGTCGTTTGCCTCAGACGCGCGTCAAGCCCAGCTCGTGCCGGAAATATTCGATAGTCTGAGCAAGTCCTTCGCGCAGCGGCTTTTTCGGTTCCCATCCGAGCCGCTCTTTTGCCAGCGTTATGTCCGGCCTGCGGCGCGCGGGATCATCGGCGCGTGCCGGTTTGCGGACGATTTGTGAGGAGCTGCCGGTAAGCTCGAGCGTCAGACGCGCCAGATGCTCGACCGTGAACTCGTCGGGATTGCCGATATTGACCGGCCCGACGATTCCCTCGGTTTCCATCATCCGGACGATCGCTTCGATGATGTCGTCGACGTAGGCGAACGCACGCGTCTGTTGGCCGTCGCCATAGAGCTCAAGCGGCTCGCCGCGAAGCGCCGCGACACAGAAGTTCGAAACCACCCGGCCGTCGTTTATCGCCATGCGGGGCCCGTAGGTGTTGAAGATGCGGACGATCCTGGCGTCAACCTTGTTCTGGCGGTGGTAGTTCATCATCAGGCACTCGGCCACGCGCTTGCCTTCGTCGTAGCACGAGCGTTCACCGATCGGATTGACGTGACCCCAGTACTCTTCGGTCTGGGGATGGACCTCGGGGTCGCCGTAGACCTCGCTGGTCGAGGTAAGCAGGATTCGCGCGCGGACCCTCTTTGCCAAACCGAGCATGTTAATCGTCCCCATCACGCTCGTTTTGATCGTCTTGACCGGGTTGTACTGATAATGGACCGGCGAGGCAGGGCACGCGAGATTATAGATGCGGTCGACTTCGAGGAGGATGGGTTCGACAACGTCGTGGCGGATCAGCTCGAAGTTGTCGTAGTCGCGCAGATGGATCACGTTGGCGCGACGGCCGCTGAAATAATTATCGAGGCATATGACCTCGTGGCCGTCCCTGAGCAGTCGCTCGCACAAATGTGAACCCAGGAAACCCGCACCGCCTGTAACAAGTACGCGCAATTGAGCCTCCTTCGTGTCGAGCGCCGCAAATCAGCGGCGGTTTTGCCGGATCAAATCCCGCACGGTTTCAATCACGTAGGAGACGTCCTCGTCGCTCATCGCCGCGTAAATCGGCAGCGACAGACATCGGCTGAAGACATCCTCGGAAACCGGGAACTCGTTGCCGCGATAACCGTACGTCTTCTGATAGAAATGCATCGTATGCAGCGGGATGCAATGGACCGATACCCCTACGCCACGCTCGCGGAGCATCTCCACGAACTGGTTGCGACCCACCTTGAGCATCTCGGGCCTGAGCCTGAGCACGTAGAGGTGCCACGCATGCTCGATACCCGGTTCGCCGTAGGGCACCTGAAGCCCCTCTTCACCGCGCAGAGCCTCGTTGTAGGCGTTTGCGATTGCGGTGCGGCGGGCCATGAAATCCGAAGCGCGCTTAAGTTGCGCGACGCCTATAGCAGCGTGCACGTCGGAAAGATTGTACTTGAAACCCGTGTCATGAATTTCGTAGTACCATGACCCGCTTTTGTCGTAGCGCTTCCACGCGTCGCGGTTCATCCCGTGCAGACTCGCCACCGTTATCTTGTCGGCAAGCGCGTCGTCTTCGGTGGTGATCATACCGCCTTCGGCACTGGTGAAATTCTTGGTCGCATAGAAGCTGAAACAGCTCAGCTTGCCGATGTTGCCTATGCGCGTCATCCCGCGACCTTCCAGATGCCGCGCGGCGCCCGCCGCGTGGGCCGCGTCTTCGACGACGTCCAGTCCATGACGTCGCGCTATTGCGCATATCCTGTCCATGTCGCACGGCTGACCGGCGAAATGAACCGGCAGGATAGCGCGCACGCGCCTATGCTCTCCGCTCTCGAGAACTTCTTCGATACGGGCGGGATTGATGTTGAACGTTCCGGGGTCGATATCGACGAAGAGCGGACGCGCTCCGAGATAACCCATCACCTCGGCGGTCGCGGTAAACGTGAACGGAGTGGTGATCACTTCGTCGCCCGGGCCGATTCCGAGCGCCCACAGTGACAGATGTAGCGCGCCGGTGCAGTGGGCCACCGCCAGTGCATGTTTCGCTCCGACGTACTCTGCGAATTCACGTTCAAACCGTTTTGCTTTTGGTCCGGTCGTAATCCATCCGGAACGGAGGGAATCCAGCACCTCGCGCTCCTCATCCGGCCCAATCGCGGGACGATGAAAAGGAACCTGTCTCATTTTCTTATCTGTTGCCATGCAGCGGAGGCGTCACCCGGCGCGATCGTTTCCGCTCAAGTCTCCCAGTGAGTGATGACGGATGTATCGGAGATCATCACGCCGTGGATATGGAGTGCAAAACAAAGAACCGCCGGGACGCTGCGGATAATGTTCGATGACACACGCGGCGGCCGCGTCGCGATCTTTCGGGCGCTCGGCCGCCGTGACATCGAACTCGGAATGCATCGTGATGGAGGGCGGTTAACCCGGCTGCGCTCTCACGAGACGGGCTTCCTCGACCGTATAGCTCCCCGGCGGTGGTACTCCCGGCATGATATAGGTAGGAACACCGGTCTCTGCCTTCACGGCCACTTCGAGTTTGTTGAAATCGATATACTGTCGGAGGTGCTTGTGAGCCACCAGTTTCATCGCGAGGTTCCAGAGGTTCGGATACTTGTGATACACGTCCCGATGAACCTCGACGTACAGCGCGTTGCCACGCCATCCAAACTTGATAGGCTCATAAACGATCCGCACCGGAGTTCCGACCGGCGTCATGTGGAAAAGCCGCTTGATATCCTCCGGGTACAGCCGGATACATCCGTGGCTCACCATCATCCCGACGCCCCACGGCATACTGGTTCCGTGAATCGCATACATGGGCAGTGAAAGCGACATGTGATAGTGCCCGAGCGGATTGTCGGGTATTCCACCCGGAACCACATGCACCGCCCATCCGTCGCGCTCAAGATGCTCCTTGTAGATGTCGTTGGGAACCACCCACGGAGGATTGACGGTCTTGTTGGTTATGTAGGTTTTGCCCATCGGGGTTCGCCAGTCGAACCGTCCCAGCCCGACCGGGAAGGTATACACCACCTCCGGTTTCACCTTGGAGGATTTGGCCCGCACGGTGGGCGACGGATAGTAGTAATAAAGGCGTAACTCCGGGACGTTCAGCACGATCCCGACGTGCGGCGCGTCGGGCAAAATATGTTCATCGGGCAGAATAATCTTCCTGCCGACAGGCGGCGCCCACCAGTCCATGTGATCGTTGGCATCGGAGACTTCAGCCCCGGTAAGGCCAAACCATCGCCCGACGTCAAGCAGCGTGTCGCCCTTGCGGAGCTTGTAACTGATCAGGCTTCCGATGATGTTGTTTTTGCCCTGCGGTATCGGGTAGCCGACAATAGGGCTGTTTTTGAAGACCTGATCGTTCCACGCGTGCGCGCTCGAAACGCTCGACGCGAGCATGAACACGAAGCAGGCTGCAACAACTAAAAACCGCGCCGGATTGCGTGGTATTCCCTTACACGCGAGACGGTTACTTTCTGGCCGACCACTCATCCTCATGCCGCCCTGGGTTGTTTCGATTGATCATACGGTAGGTGCGATCACTCGGCAATCGTGCGCAGGTTCGCGAACTTCAGTACCAGCAGTTTGATTCCTCCGCGCTCGAAATTAACCCATACCTTGGTGCTGTCGCCGCGCCCCTCGCGGCGCCGTATCACGCCGTGGCCGAAGGCGGGATGGATGACGTGCGACCCGATCT
>JBJKQX010000376.1:0-6852 GCA_046704965.1 Binataceae bacterium (SeqCode) | reverse complement strand
TTGGTGACGTGGCGGGCGCTGGCGACTTTTCGGGCGTTGGACGCGGCTGCGGCGCAGGCGTCGGACGGGGAGTGGTCGACGCCTCGGGCGACGGTGATGGGAATGGCGTCGGGCCTGCCGATGGCGAAGCCGAAGGTGGTGATGATGGAGTTGGCGACGGCGATGGCGATGGCGTCGCGGCGCCGGGAGATACGGCCGGCGTCTCACGCAGAGGCTCGGTTTTGAAGCCGAACATTTTGCGCAGCTCGGGGTCTTCGCGATAGCTGAAAGCGAGCGGGTCGGTTTTTACGCCCGGAGCCATGATTCTGGCCAGGCGTCGCAGGTCGGCCGCCGAGATTCGCATCCCGAGGGCCGGAGCGGCTTTGTCCAGCGCAAACAGTGCGTCGCCGGCCGAGATGAAAGACAGAAACTCAAGCGACCGATTTCCCAGCGTTCCCCGCGCCGCCGCGCCACGAATGATTTTTCCAAGGGTGCGCCATTCCCTGAGAAAAAGGATTCGAACCGGGTCGGGCCCCCCCGAAGTCGGATTCTGCAGAGCCTGCAACAGGCGATAGCGGCTGTCGAGCAGGAGCTGGAACAACTGTTCGCGCAAGATGGGGTCGTGAGTGGTTCCGCCCAGCTGCTTGATTGCGAAAACCAAAAACGCGTCCCACTGATCGAGCGTCTTTTGGAACGCGGCGAGTTCGGCGGGTGTGAGCGGCGCGGCAGTAGGTGTGGGTCCCGGGACCGGAGTCGGCACGAACGGTACCGTGATCGCCAGAACAGCTTTGATTCCGTTGGCGTCCATGCCGATTGTGGGCTCGGCGCGTATCGTCGCAAGCGCATCGCGAACGCGCTGGGCCACGTCGGGCGGCGCGGCCTCCTCAGTCAGCGACACCAGCTGATGGGTGACAGGATTCAGGTCGAAGCCGAAACCCTCGAACCGTGGGATGAAATAGCGCTTGATGAGATCGAAGCCATGACCGACGATCAGGGTCTTCTTATGCTCCTCATCGTAAAGATTGATGTCCGTGACGTGGAACCGGAGCATCATTCCCGGCGCGATATAGGGCGTGGCCGTGGCCTCGATTATTCCCGTCCATGAAATCGGACTGACGCAGGTGTCGCCAACCGGCATGCCGAGGCTGAGTTGCGCGTCGGTTTCGAGTCTGACCTGAGACTTGCCGCCGCGTGAGAAACGCGGATGCTCCGCCACCAGGTACTGGCATCGGTTGGAACCTTGCCACAGATTCGCGCGTTCGCCGGGCTCGACGTAAACCTCGTGTTTGAGCGCCTCGCTGAGCGTCAGATAATCGATCGTGAGCGGGACTCTAACGACGGTGCCGGCGTTCTGGGCGTACGCCTTGCTACGAACGAAACCGGTCAGGATCGCGCATACGGACGCCAGGATAAGGATAGTTCGGGAGATCGTCTGGCGCGTCCGGTCCGTCCGACTTGGGGTGTGCGACTCTTGTGGGGACAACTTTCGGCTTTGCGCAGCCACCGCCGGGTTCATCGGCCGATATCGGTTTGGGTCAGCGTTCGTTTGGGCTGCGCCGTGCTGAGCACCGGTTGTCCGTGAGTCAGCTTGCCTCGGCCTCCGGGCCGCTATAATAGCGCCTCAGGGCGGCCTTTTCATGCGGCGGATAATCAACAATCGAAAAGTAGAGGCGGTTACAGTCTTGCGGGGTCGCGAGGTGACAGTGGATGAGCGTATTATGGTATGAGTTCTAGCGGTCGAGGCGTCCGTCGGGGTTAAGGATGGCTGAAAATCGACAGCGACCCGAGAAAAATTAACAGGTCGGTCAATCGCGGATGCGGTCGGCAGGAAAAGACTTTCTCTCCTACAGGAGGCATACGGCGAGCCATCCCACGCAGAGTTTTCTCGCTCGCGAAGGATGCCTCATCCTGTCAAGTCGCATACCGGGTTGCCTGGCCGACAGCGAGGTTGCACGTACTTTCGGTGACCACAATAATTCTTGAGAAATGGGAAATCCTGAGAGGCAAAATAGTTTTTACGAGGTGGAGTCGCCACAGGCTTCCAGGGAACTGTCCGAGCTTCGCACCGCGCCCGATTATCATCCGCCCTTCGACGTCATCCGCCGCCGGGTGATCGACGATTTTTTTGAAGGACGGATGACAATCGATGCGACGGTGGTAATTCGTATCGGCAGTGTTGAGGAAACTGAGGCGGCTCGTGGCGTCGGGGTGGTCAATGCGCTCGATAATGCGCTTCGAAAAGCCCTGGTCAAGTACTTTCCCTACGTTGAAGACGTGCAGGTTGTAGAGACCTACACGCATGGCAGTGGCGATTCGACCCAGGCCGAGATCGTGTCGGTGAAGAAGTTCTCCGACGGGCAACAGAGCTGGACTACGCTCTCGAAGTCGGCCAATACCGTCGAGGCGGGATGGAAATCGTTGGTCGACGGCTACGAGTGGCGAATCATAATGGAAAAGCTGCGCGCCCGTCGCGCGGCCAGCAGCCCCAAGCTTTCGCGACGCTGACGCCCCGGGAAACCGTCACCCCCGATGAAGCCGGAAACCACCAGCGGGCGTGCAAAGCCCGGCAAGCTCGCAATCCTCTACGACGGCGCGTGTCAGATGTGCAGGGCCAGCCTTGAGGGGGTTCGTCACTTCGATACCTCCGAAAAAATAGAAGCGATGGATCTGCACGATCCAGAGACCAGGGCGAAGTTTCCGGGTCTGGAGCTGGAAGATCTGCTCGAAGAGCTGCACGCTGTCGACGATCGCGGCCGGGGTTATCGCGGTGCTCGCGCCATCAACGAGGTTCTGCGACGGCAGCCGGGGCTGCGCGGATGGGTCGCCTACGTCTGGTATGTCCCGGGCTACGCCTGGCTTGCCCAGTACCAGTATCGACGGATCGCGTCCACCCGCTACGAGCGCGACCGGCAGGGACGGCTCAAGTCCGGCACGCCACCCGCCGAAAATTGATTTTCGACTCTCCGATGAGCGCAAGGCCGTCCACACGGGCTTGACGCCGTCTCGCGAAGTCGCTTGTTACGCCTGCAAGCGACCAGCTAAGCTTGGGACTTCAGCTTGTCGTGAAACCGTTTCATATCTTTAATACGCTTAGCCGAAGTGTCGAGGAGTTCCAGCCCCTTGACGCGCCCAATGTCACCCTCTACTCGTGC
This sequence comes from Binataceae bacterium (SeqCode), assembly GCA_046704965.1. Classification (GTDB taxonomy): domain Bacteria; phylum Desulfobacterota; class Binatia; order Binatales; family Binataceae; genus DTIX01. The sequence continues at coordinate 3,721 of JBJKQX010000376.1, read as the reverse complement.
GGGCCCACCGTCTATCTGCCGCAGCATCTGGGCAACATGCGCGCCTTTCTGTTCGTTGACGCGCTCAAGCGCACGCTGCGCCTGAACGGCTACCGGGTTCGTCACGTGATGAATATCACCGACGTCGGCCACATGACCTCCGACGAAGACGCGGGCGAGGACAAGATCGAGAAAACCGCCCGCGCCCAGGGCAAGACACCGCTCGAGGTGGCCGACTACTACACCGATTTGTTTCTCAGGGACGCCGACGCGCTCGGGATCGAGCGTCCCGACGTGCTATGCCGCGCGACCGACCATATCGACGACATGATTCGGCTGGTCGAGCGGATAATCGAACACGGCTACGGTTACGTGACGCCCAGCGGAGTGTACTTCGACGTCGACAAATGGCGCGGCCCGAGCCGCACCGGACGGCTTTCGCGCCAGAGCCTCGATGAGCAGTTCACCGGCCAGCGCCTGGAGCATTCGCCGGACAAAAAGAGTCCGCACGATTTCGCGCTATGGGTCCTCAACCAGCCGCATCACCTGATGCAATGGGACAGCCCGTGGGGACGCGGATATCCGGGATGGCATATCGAGTGCTCCGCGATGTCCATGAAGTACCTGGGCGAGTCGATCGATATCCATACCGGCGGCACCGATCACATCCCGGTCCATCACGAGAACGAGATCGCGCAGTCCGAGAGCGCGACCGGGCAGCCCTTCGTCCGTTACTTCGTGCACAACGCGTTTCTGGTCGAAAAGGAAGGCACCAAGATAAGCAAGAGCGCGGGCAAGTTTCCGCTGCTCGCCGACGTTATCGCGTCGGGAATCAGCCCCGTCGCTTTCAGGCTCCTGTGTTTCGGCGCCAAGTACCGCTCGGAGATCGTGTTCAACGACGAGGCTATCCGGGCTGCGCAGAAAAATCTCGACTATTTTGGCGAGTTCGCACGCACTCTCGGCGAAACTGACGCCTCGGCCGGCGAGGATTCGCCTTGGGCGGCTGAATATCGCGAACGTTTCGTCGAGGCGCTCAACAACGACCTCAATACGCCGCAGGCGCTCGCCGTCGCGCTCGAACTGGTGGCGGAGGCTTACCGTCGCGGCGACCGCAAGATATGGAAGACGCTGCTGGAGTTTGACTCGGTGCTGGGTTTGAAGCTTGATGCAGCGAGACGGTCGGCGCAGGCGCCAGAATTTCCCGCCGAGGTGGCCGAACTTATCGACCAACGAAAGAGCGCGCGGCAGGAAAAGAATTATCGGCTTGCCGACGAGCTCAGAGACAGGATAGAGAAACTTGGCTTCGAGGTCAGGGACACGCGCGATTCCTCGACCTACGTGCCGCGAGGAACATGAAGGGGAAGTGTTTCAAAACAGCTTGAATGGTTCCGTCAAGCTTTCTTAAAATCGGCCCTGAGATATCGTCGATGAATCTAAGCCCGCGCCGACAGGTAGGACATGTCCATAGAACTCAAAACATTTGACACGCGGATTCACGCCAGCGGGCACGAAGTGCGCAAGCTCAACCCGGCCGAGGCGCCCTTTTACCTGCCCATCGCAGACGAAGTGGAAATCTTCGAGGCCGCCTACAAGGCGCGCCTGCCGGTGCTGCTGAAGGGGCCGACGGGATGCGGAAAGACGCGCTTTGTCGAGCACATGGCGCATCGCCTCTCCGCGCTCGCGGAGGGTGGTCCCAACGAACTGATTACGGTGGCGTGCCACGAGGACTTGACCGGCAGCGATCTGGTCGGACGCTTCCTGATTCAGGCCGACGAGACCGTATGGGTTGACGGTCCGCTGACGCAGGCGGTCCGGCGCGGCGCAATCTGCTATCTCGACGAAATCGTCGAGGCGCGAAAGGATACCACCGTCCTTATCCATCCGCTTTCGGACCATCGGCGGCTGCTTCCGATCGAGAAACGGGGCGAGCTTATCGAGGCGCACGACGGTTTCCTTCTGGTCATTTCGTACAACCCCGGCTACCAGACCATCCAGAAGAACCTGAAACATTCCACGCGCCAGCGTTTCGTCACGATCGAGTTCAACTATCCTCCGGCCGAAAAGGAAGTGGAGATTATCGCGCACGAGGCGAAAGTTGATCGGGACATGGCGATGCAGCTTGCCGTTTTGGGCGAGAAGGTCCGCCATCTCAAGGCTTCGGGCCTCGAAGAAGGTGTTTCGACCCGACTGCTGATTTACGCGGGAGAACTTATCCAGCAGGGAATTTCGCCCCGTCGCGCGTCGACCGTAGCGGTCACTTGGTCGCTTACCGACGAAAGTGACAGCAAGCGCGCGATCGACGAGGTCGTAAAGGCCATCTTTCCCTGAGATTGCCCTGTTCCGGTCCTCTCGGGCCGTGTTCGGATCGCGCGAAAACAAGAGAATGCGGACCCGGCGATGACCGGAGTCGTCGACCCCGCAGCGGCGGCGAATGTTCGCGCGCAGCGACATCCTGCGCTTACCCCGTCTGTCTGACCGACCGGCGGTGGCGGAATTACAGTGGTCACAATCGATCTCAGAAGCGACACGGTAACATTGCCGACCCCAGAGATGCGCGAGGCGATGGCGCGCGCGGAAGTCGGCGACGACGTCTACGGCGAGGACCCGACCGTCAACCGGTTGGAGGCGATGGCGGCCTCGATGATGGGCAAGCAGGCGGCGCTGTTCGTTCCGAGCGGAACGATGGGCAACCTGACGGCGCTGCTTACCCAATGCCCGCGAGGAACCAAGGCGCTAGTCGGTTCCGAATCGCACATCTATTTTTACGAGGCGGGCGGAGCTTCGGCGCTGGGCGGAATCGTGCTCGCCACGGTTCGAAACGGCGCGGGCGGCGAGCTCGACCTGGATGAACTCGAACGCGCGATCCAAACCCCGCTCGACGATCATTTTGCCCAGCCCTCGATAGTGGTGCTAGAGAACACGCACAACCGATGCGGCGGAAGCCCGGTTGCGCTTTCGCACATTGCGCGCGTGCGCGAGATGGCGCGTAGCCGTTCGCTGCCCGTCCATCTTGACGGCGCGCGAATTTTCAACGCGGCTATCGCGCTTGAGACAACCGCACGAGAGATTGCCGCGACCGCCGACACGGTTTCCTTTTGTCTTTCCAAGGGGCTCTCGTGTCCCGTAGGATCGCTGCTTTGCGGAAGCCGCGAGTTCGTCGCCCGCGCCCGTCGTACGCGCAAGATGCTGGGCGGTGGGATGCGTCAGGCGGGAATGATCGCTGCGGCGGGAATCGTGGCGCTGACCACGATGGTCGATCGGCTGGCCGAGGATCACACCAGCGCCCGTCGGCTCGCCGAGGGTCTTGGGCTGATCGCGGGCATTCACGTGTTACCCGTGGAGCGGCGCACCAACATGGTCGTCTTTGAAGTCGAGGGCGACGGTCAAAACGCGAGCCGTTTCGTCGACGCCTTGAAGCAACGAGGCGTCCTGCTATCGCGGCGCGACGCGACCTCGTTTCGCGCGGTGACGCACTGCGGTATAACGCCCGCGGAAGTCGATCGCGCGGTGTCGGCCGCCAATGAAGCCGTCGCCGAGGCGTTCGGCGATTCAAATTAAGGACTGTTTGGAAGGAAATGGATTCGCTTGAAACTCTTGTCTCGTTGCGCGGTCATATCGGCCTCGTGACGGGTGCCTCATCCGGATTGGGCGTCGAATGCGCCCATGCACTTGCACTTGCCGGCGCCGACGTGGCCCTGGTTGCGCGGCGTTCCGAACTGCTTGAGCAGCACGCCGCCGCGCT
>JBJKQX010000375.1:0-2660 GCA_046704965.1 Binataceae bacterium (SeqCode) | reverse complement strand
CTCATCGACCACCGCGGCAATCACATCGTAACCGCCAAGCCGAGCGTAAAGAGTTTTCTCTGATGACGGGTTTGCCATTTTCCATGGCCTCCTCGATTCCCGGACTCTCTGTCGTATGCGAGCAGCGCATCGCGCGCCGCGCTACATTCACAATCCGGCAATCACTCTTTCTCTGCGTCGGTCCGCAGGCGTTTGTCGTAGTAGTCGGCGAGCGCATTGAGCGTCGCACTCGCATCGCCCGCGTATGATGATCCGTGCATCGCGGCAAGCCGCTTCGGCTTCAGCGCCGCAAGCCGCCGTATCGTCGGCGCGGTATTCGGCGTAACGCTCGTGTATCGAAGCATCTCCTCGGTGGCGATCGACGGACCCACGATATCGCCCTCGGTCAGCGCAGCGGCGTCGCCGTCCTGGGTAAACAGATCGCCGCAGAAAAGCGTTTCGGTGGTCTCCTCGTACATCAATCCCGCGTCCCAGCAATGCGGCACATGAGGCGTGTCGATGCGTCGCGTGCGCTTGCCGCCGAGATCGATCACCTCACCGTCGGCCAGCTGACGCGGTTGGTCCGCCATGTCGTTGAGCCATATCATGCATCCGACGCGCCCCTGCGCAGCAGTAGCGTTAGGCGCGGCCGCCATCCAGTTGTTGAACGACCCGCACTCGTCCGACTCGATATGGCTGAACGTGATCCATCGGATTTTTTTTACATCGACGACCTTGGAGACCGCCTCCGATACCAGCGGAAACATCCGCCGCGGCCCGCAATGGAATATCAGCGGCTCATCCGCATCAACGAGGAACTGGTTGAACTGCAACCCGTTGGGACCCGCATTCGGGACAAAGGTCGAAAGCCGGTAGATACGGCTGGCAATCTCCGTGAGCTTGGTTTCCATCAAAAAAAAATCCTCCAGCCCCCCGGAGTTATTGCGCAATACTGACGGAGTACCACCCGAAGAACAACCCCAGCGGTAACGAGCAGATTCCGACAAGCTGGAGGGACGAACTGAGAGGAGAAAATCGAACGACAGGAAAGACCGATCGCCAACCGATCGATTCGTCAACTCATACTCCGCTCATCGCGCGCTACTTTATCACCCGCCTACTCGGAGGCCTGCGAACACGCTAGACGCGTATGTATGTCCGGACTTGGCTTAGAAGGGGATGTCGCCGTCGTCGAACGACACCCAATCGTCATTCCACTCGCCCTCGGCGAACGGCAACAACTTTCCGTCGCTATCGAAAAGCTCCTTAGTGATCAGGATGCGGTCATCGGAGCCCTTCCGCCGTGGCATCCACTCCTCTACGCTGTCGGGGTACCTGTCATCTTTCGAGACAGGCTGCCAGCCGCGTGCCTTCATCCATTCCTCAAACTCATGCCGGTCTGTAAAGAAGACCCGGTATGTAGTTTTAGTGACTGCCTGGAACCTCCGAAAAGCAGGATGGTTCATCAACACCACGCTCTTGAAGGCTTCGTCGCGGTTCGCGCTGTCTTTCGTGAGAAAATCGACCGTTTCCTTCAGGGTCTGCGCAGTGGCATGCATCTGCTCGAGAACCTTGACCTGCGAAATCCTTTGACGCTCGCTAAGGAATCGTTGGAACAGCCCAGCCCACTGTTCACGAAGGTGGTTGGTGATGTCTATGGATGTCTCGAACGTGGCGATCGCGTTGTTCTTTGGCAAGGCGTGCAGCTTCTCAACGAACTCGTAGATCCGTGGATCATCGACAAAGCGATACTTGACGTCCGCCGATTTTTTGTTCAGGAGGTAGGTCTGATACTCCGCGTTAACGCTCTGCTCGATAAAGATGTAAACTTGAACCCCTTGATCGAGGGCCCGCCTCAGCTCCTCCTGAGAGATTGAGGACCCTGGGCTGACCTGAGACTCTGCGCCAAAGCGGCCTCCGACGATAGCGACGATTATGTCGGACAATTCCACCTCGCGGTAGGCTGACGTTTCGAGCTCTTCATCCTTCGCATAGGGGATACTGCCCGTTTCGTTTCGGACTGGCTCATACCCGAGCTCACGGATCATTCGCTCCAAGTCCTCGCGCACCTGCCGCAGATCATAATATGTGGAACTTATGAATACCCTTGGTCTCGCCATCGAGGTGGCCCCCTTTGAACAAGCAGATTACATAAGTTAGTTCGCGGTGTTAATGACCTGCTGGGCAAGGATGACCAGTCGTTGACAAGCGCTCACCTCCGCCAACCGAGCGCGCGATATGCACCGACGCGTGGAATGAGAGTCTCCCACCTGCGCTACCGCAGATAGTGAGCGAGTTCGGGACTCATCTTCGCCGCGGCTGTACCTAGTAGGTGGCGGCGTAGGACTTACACAGAGTAACCGGGTCGACCGTCTTTGCGTTGGCGGCTTCGGCCCGCTTGGCGCGAAGGTAAGCGTCAAAATACGTCGGGCCGAACCACTCGCGAGCCGCGCTAGTTGCTTCCAGTGCGTCAAGGGCCTCGTCCAGACTTGTCGGCAACGGTTTGAAGGCGTCAGGCTCGCTCTTAGTAGTGCCGGACTGAGTATTCTGCTCGGGCGGAAGTTCCAGCTTGCGCGACATACCGTCTACGCCCGCAAATATAATTGCGCCCAGTGTCAGATAGGGACTCGCCGCGGCATCGGCGGTGCGGATTTCGACGTTGTAATTGCGAGCGGTCTCGG
>JBJKQX010000374.1:0-6098 GCA_046704965.1 Binataceae bacterium (SeqCode) | reverse complement strand
CCGTGATTCAATCTGACGTCCCGTTCACGCGGTGCGCTGTCTCCCTCCGGCGCCGCACGCCGAATGGCAGTATCCTCGCCGCGGCTCGGGCGACCCTAATTTCCAGGGCACGCTTTTGGGCGTGGGGCATTTGACCGTTCGAGATGCTTTGTCGGGCACCACGCAAAGTATCGGCGAGAAGCGCCGCCGAACGGAGACTTCGGGCGCCTGAAGAGTCGGCGGGTCGCACGGATTTCGGTCCTCGGAACGGGGCCGGTCGCCGATGTGTCTGTGGACGAGCGTCGGTACCGGATCGCTTGCAATTATCGTAGTTAGGTTTCATGGCATCAATTTTGCTTATTCGCCACGCCCAGGCTTCCTTCGGCGCCAGCGATTATGACCGTCTATCTGCGGTTGGGATCACGCAAGCGAGGCTCACGGGCCATATTCTGGGTGCGGCGGGCGCTCCCATTACCCGCATTGTTGCCGGGTCGCTTCGACGTCAGCGTGACACCGCGGCCGAGATCGTTGCAGTGCTGCGCCAAACACTGAACAATGTGCCGCAAATCGAAACCGACTCGAGACTGGATGAACTGCGGATTGATGATCAGATCACTTACATTGCGCCGACCCTCCCTGATCCGAGCGGCGACTTCGCCGCTGATCTTTCTGAATCGAAGACATCCGACCGCGCCTATCAGCGGGTGATCGCACGTGTTTTCAGACACTGGCAGCGGTCAGTTGACGAACTCGAACTTGAGACTTGGCCGGCATTCTCGGCGCGGGCGCGCGAAATCATGACGGATATTATGACCACGAACGCACGTGGAGGCACTACGGTCGCAGTCAGCTCAGGTGCATTAATTGCAACAATTGCTCAGCAGGTGCTTGGATTGGCGCCTGAGGCGGCCTACGGCTTGTTCGAAGTGATGAAGAACTGCTCAATCACACACTTCCTGCACTCCGGTGAGCGCCTCTCGCTGTCTTCCTTCAACGATACGACGTATCTCGCGGCGCTCGGCGCACCAAGCTTGATCACCTATCGTTAGAACCGTGGAGCGCGTGCATGCCCACAACCTCTCTGGGCTTATCCTGAAACTCGCCAATCCGACCTTCGCGCCTTCTCATGCCGATGCAGGCTGCACAGGTCCACCAATAAGTAGCGCTGCAAGGCGGCTCCCTGTTCGACCCAGCGGGGCACTTACCCGGTGGACCAGTTGCGGCGTAAAGCTGTATCGGGAGCCCCCGGTATACCGGACTTCCCGGAGGGTACCGCTGCGCAATTCACGATGGACCAAATACCGAGGCATCCATCCAAAGCCCACACCCATGTGCAGCGCCTGCTTCTTGGCAATGAAATCGGACAGATAGAACACCCGCTCGCCGGCGAACATGTGCCGATCGTCGCCCCGGTCACTCGAGTCCTGAATCGATAGCTCGACATGCTCGTGCAGATCCCGCAGAGCCACCCGCTTACGGTGCGCAAGCGGGTGCTCGCGCGATACGCACAAGACACACTCCACGGCAGCAAGCGGGTGGCTGGTCAAATCCGGCCCCGACACGAAATCCTTCACCAGCATCAGGTCGGCATGATCCTTTTCGAAGCGAAACTGCACTCCGCCAAGAAACTCGACCTTGACCCGTATCCGGGTCGGCACCTTCTCCCCGGCGAGAGTCTTCAGCGCCCGGAGTGTGGTCTCTAGAGGCAGTATCCCATCCAAGATCACCGTCAGCCGCGGCTCCCACCCGCCCCCGAAATCCCGCGCCATGGTTGCCATGTAGTCGGCTTGGTCAAGCAAGCGGCGTCCTTCGACCAGCAGCGCTTCCCCAGCGGCGCTCAAACGCACGCGATAGCCGCTGCGATCAAGCAGCGCCACGCCGAGCTGTCTTTCGAGCTTTTCCACCTGGTAGCTCACGGCTGACTGAGCTTTGTTCAGCGCCGTGGCCGCCCGGGCAAATCCGCCGTAGCGGATGACCGCGTCCAAGGCGTGAATGGCATCTAGATCGGGGCGCATTATTATCGAAATATTCGATTTAAAGGAACGTAATTATACGCTTTATTGGAACTTTTTCAGCTCGTACCCTGGGCACATCATCCAATCCGCCCAAGGCAAGACACTTCGCGTCGCGCTTGTGTCCTGGAGAAAGCCTCATGGCCACCGAATCCCCACCGCCACTGCAGTCCAAACGCCGATCCTGGGCGGAACCCTGGAAAGTCAAGGTCGTCGAGCCGATTCACATGACTTCACGGGCGGACCGTGAAAAAGCCATCCGGGAAGCCGGGTATAACACGTTCTTGCTGCGCAGTGATGATGTCTATATCGACCTTCTCACCGACAGCGGAACCGGTGCGATGAGCGACAATCAGTGGGCCGGCATGATGCTGGGCGACGAGGCTTATGCCGGTAGTCGCAACTTCTACCATCTCGAGAAGGCCATACAGGAATACTACGGCTATCGCTTCGTTGTTCCGACGCACCAGGGTCGGGGCGCGGAAAACATTCTCTCGAGGATTTTGATCAAGCCCGGCGATACCGTACCCGGCAATATGTATTTCACGACGACTCGCGCGCACCAGGAGCTTGCAGGAGCAACCTTCGTCGACATCATCGTCGGTGAGGCTCACGATCCCGCCTGTGATGCTCCATTCAAGGGCAACATTGACCTGCAGGCCCTCGCAGACCTGATATCACGCGTAGGTGCGGACCAAATTCCCTATATCAGTCTTGCGGCGACGGTCAACATGGCCGGTGGGCAGCCCGTGTCCATGGCCAATGCCAAAGCGGTGCATGAGCTGGCTTCGCGCCATGGCATAAGGGTGATGCTCGACGCCACGCGGGCGGTCGAGAACGCCTATTTCATTCAGCAGCGGGAACCGGGATACACATCCAAGACCGTGGCCGAGATTCTCCGAGAGTTCTGCTCATACACCGATGGGTGCACGATGAGCGGCAAGAAGGACGCGCTGGTGAATATCGGTGGCTGGCTCGCTTTGAACGATCAGCCCCTGTACGAGGAAGCAAGCAACTTGGTCGTCCTGTTTGAGGGACTGCACACCTACGGCGGCATGGCCGGCCGAGACATGGAGGCGATGGCCAGAGGCATCGCCGAGTCGGTTGCCGACGATCACATTCGCGCTCGAATCGGACAGGTCGAATATCTGGGCCGGAAGCTGATCAACGCAGGCGTGCCGGTTGTCCGTCCCATTGGTGGGCACGCCGTCTACCTCGACGCCAAGGGTTTTTATCCGCACCTGGATCAGGAGCAGTTTCCGGCCCAGGCGCTGGCCGCCTACCTGTACGAGGACTCCGGGGTTCGCTCGATGGAACGGGGCATCGTCTCGGCCGGTCGCGACGGGAAAACCGGCAAGCATCGTCACCCGGCGCTCGAGCTCGTGCGTCTCACGATACCCCGCCGCGTCTACACCCAGGCGCACATGGACCTCACCGCGGAATCCGTGATTGACGTTTATGAGCAGCGAGAGAACGCGAGGGGCCTTGCGATGGTACACGAGCCACGTTACCTTCGATTCTTTCAAGCCCGCTTCGAACGCCTGTGATCAACAGCAGTCGCCCGATTCATCGAAACGAGTCTTTACGAGGCGATCAGCGGCATAGAGATAAGCTCCTGTAATCGCAGGGTGGCGTGCGGCATCGCTACGTCGCAGGCGGCAAGCTTCCCCTTGCATCGGGTAGCCCGGAAGTCCCCCGGGATGCGCTGACGTCGATCACGACACGTCGTCCGTTGCGAATTCCACCGCAATCGCCACTTCAGCAGGTCCGGCCATTTCCTCGGAGAACCGCGCGCCCCGCTCCTATTCCTCGACTTCGAGACCGGGGATATCATGCAGCGCGAGAGACGGGCCCGGATCGACTGGAATCCCGTGCCCGTTCACGGATACGAGGCAGCCGAGCCCGGCTGGCACTTCCGGGCCTAGCGCCATTGATATCGTGCGCGACGGGCGAGACTGCGCAGGAATGGAGCCGACTACGGACCTGTAACGCTGCGGACTGGCGCACGGGATACGCTCACCTCTAGCCGCTTGCCGCACAGGAGCGCTCCGGTGGGCCCGCAGGTCACCACTTCGTTCGGCATGACAATGCCATGGACCTGATGACGAACGCGGGCGGATGCGGATCCCATAGTCCGTCGGCGCGCATTTTTTGCGACAACTCGTAGACGGGGACGGTTGCAATGATTCTCTACGACTATCTGGACTCTGGCAACGGCTACAAGGCAAGACTCCTCCTCGCCCAGCTCGGAATCTCCTACCGGTGGGTGGAGCTCGACATTCTGCGCGGCGAGACGCGCACTGCGGCCTTTCTCGCGAAAAACCCGAATGGTCGGATTCCCGTGCTAGAAACTGATGACGGTGGATGCCTCTGCGAATCCAATGCAATCCTCTGGTACCTTGCGGACGGCACCCCATTCCTGCCCGCCGAACGGCTCGAGCGCGCACGCGTTCTGCAATGGATGTTCTTCGAGCAGTACAGCCACGAGCCGTACCTCGCCACGTCGCGCTTCATTCTGAAGCATCTGCCGGAGAACTCGCCGCGGCGCGGCGAGCTCCCACGGCGACTCGAGCAAGGGCGCGTGGCCCTCGGCGTGATGGACGCACACCTGCAACGGCGGCCATTCTTCGCCGGTGGGCGCTATTCCATCGCCGACATCGCCCTTTATGCCTACACTCACGTGGCGCACGAGGCCCAACTCGACCTCGCACCCTTCCCAAACGTGAGAACGTGGATCGACCGAGTGGCCGCTCAACCTGAGCATGTCCCGCTGGGCGTAAAACCGGGATAGCCGGGCGGGTCAAGCAGGATCGTCGCGGCTGCCGTCTACTCATGACCCGATCGCCCCGAACCTCAACCGCGGCATCTCCCTGATTTTTCGCGCAGCACTCCGCTTGGCTGGCCTGGTCCCCCTCAAGTGGGAATCGAGGACAGCGCACCCATCGGTAGCCGCCGCGCAGACCCGGCCAAATCCATTTCGAGGCATCGTGACCGGCAATCCCGGATGAAGGCGCGAAATCGGTCGCCTTACAGCGGAATCAGCGGTCACGATGGGCCGGAATATGCAGTTCCCCTTCCCTCCAGCCGGCTAATGCCTCATTTCCGTGTCGGCCTTCGCTATAGCAGTCTTTAATCGCGCAACGCCCTCGCTCGCCTGTTTCATATATCTATCTGCCACTTGCACCATGCTGGGCGTAGGAGCGCGATATTCTTGATCGACCGCCTGGTCGATATTAGTCAGCCAAGCATGCAACCGGGCACGAAACATCAATCCACCCTCACTCGATTGGATCTTTAGATTCACAAGACCATCGATATCCCGGTTCAAGCCATCGTAAGCGTGTTCCGCTGCCGCTCCCCGCACACGCTTTTTCGCAATCGCCTCCTTAAGCGCATGACGGGCTGTCAAAGCTTGGTTCAATGTCGAATCCAGATGATTCAGCGCATCGTGAATACGCATCATCAGATCCAACCGCTGCTGCAAGGCTACTTGCGATGTGTGTATCCGCGGGTCGAGCTTCACCGTGAAGGGCTGCGTTTGCTTCTGGCCCTCATAACTCAGAACCGCATAGTAGGTGCCGGGCACCACCTGTGGGCCAACCGGTTCCGACGCACCATTGACCGACCAAAGGATACCGTTCACGTCTACCGCGTCCGGATAACGCAGATTCCACAGAAACCGGTTCACTCCCGCATGAAGTTTCGTCGGTTTCCTCGGCTGCACACTACGCTTCGCGTTCTTGGTCTTCGCGACACGTAGAGGCAGGGTGAAGCTGCGGATCACCTTGCCATCCGCAGTCGTGAAGCTGAGTTTCACTGAGTCGCCGGTGGAATACGTTGCGGGCAGATAGAAGAAGACGTTGGCGCCTGGCGCCAAGTTCTCGCCTCCATCGCGATTCGCGCCAAAGCCGAACAGCCGACGCTTTACCAGCCACGTCTGTTGAGGCTTGAACAAGTAGGGCGCATTGCTCGTCACGTGCGCCTGAGTCGTCTGCTGCAGAAACTGCAGGTTGTCCAGCACCCAAAACCCGCGCCCAAACGTCGCCAGCACCACCGCATGTTGTTCAGGCTGGAACTCGATGTCTTCCACTCTAACCAGCGGCAGGT
>JBJKQX010000373.1:0-6148 GCA_046704965.1 Binataceae bacterium (SeqCode) | reverse complement strand
CCTGTAACCAATCCGATCTCGGCATCCTTGACCTGACGGTCGCCGCATTCACGGCGCAACTGACGGGTCGCTTCAACCACGTGATTCATTCCCCATACGTGCGCTTCGGAATGAAGTCCGCCGTGGGTGTTGAACGGCAGCTCGCCTCCCAGTTCCAGGCGTCCGCCCTTGACGAAATCCTTCACCTCGCCGCGACCGCAAAAGCCCATCGCTTCGAGCTGAAGCAGGACGACGTAGCTGAAGCAGTCGTAGATCTCGACAAAATCGATGTCGCTGTGTTTCACGCCAGCCTTCGCTAACGCCTTGGGCGCGGCAAAGCTCAGACCTATCGTGAACGGGTCGCGGCGCGACGGAATGTCGTCGGCTGGATACGGATGGCCCTCGGCAACTCCGGATATGTAAACCGGCGGATGCTTCAGGTCCTTGGCCCGCTCGGCGGACGTGACCACCACGGCGCTGGCCGCGTCGGTTTCCAGGCAGCAGTCGAACAACCTGAACGGGTAGGAGATCCAGCGCGCGTTCATGTAGTTCTCAAGCGTGAGTTCACGACCGCGCATCACCGCCTTGTCGTTCAGTTGGGCGTGCTTGCGTGACGCGAGCGAGACGGCGGCCATCGCCTCGAACGGCGTTCCGTAGAGCTTCATGTGACGTGTGGCGATCCAGGCGTACCACTGAACCGGCACCGAAGCTCCGTAAGGCATGTACCATTCGCCGACCGTCGGGCCGAGCGGTCCGCCAGGGTCACCACCCTCGCGGCGGCCCATCGCGCTGACGCGCATCGCGGAATATCCCAACCATCCCATCGGAAGCAGGACATTCTTCGCAACGCCGCATGAGACAGCCATCGCGGCGCTCTGAAGACCGGCCACGCAACTCGCTCCGCCCATGTGGACGGTAGCGGCGTAACGTAGATCCTCGATTCCGAGATTCGCGGCGAAGTGTTCCGCCGGTGCGCCGACCGGCGGCCCGACGATGCCGTCGATATCGTGCGGGGTGAGCCCGGCGTCGTGAATAGCGTTCATCGACGCCTCGAGCGTGAGATGCAGGTCCGTCTTGTTGGTCCCGCGAGTGAACTCGCTTTCGCCTGCGCCGACGATGCAGGCACGGTCTTTTATGAAATCCATAGCGCAGCTCCGTAAGAGATTGTCAGTCTTGTCAGCCGCCGACGGTTTCTGATTCGAGCAGGGTATGGGCGGAAATTCCAACGGTTCGGTCGCTTTCGAGGGGGTCGCGTCACGAACTGGGCGACCTGCGCCGCCGGGGTGGCGTTGCGCCGCCCTGCCGCGGTTGCTAAAAACTCAGGGCGGGCTGTTTACGATGGCTGACGCGGCGATGGTTCGGGAGTGCCGGCACGGGAACTGCCGACAGCTTTTTGAAGAGTCCGCAAACACGCAGGATTTTCCTATCGCGCGCCCTTAGCTCAGCGGATTAGAGCAACAGACTACGGATCTGTGGGTCGGGGGTTCAAATCCCTCAGGGCGCGCCATCTTTTCCCCCTAAATTACATGTGAATCTGGGCCCGGTCAGCGCCTCTTTTGGCCGGATCCGTGAAGGCCTGTAGGCTTTGCCGCCGCACACGGGTTCTGCTAAGGCCGAAGCGAACGGTAAACAATCGCAAGACGCTGCGGACGGCCGATTGAGGATATCTGGCTCGCTTGCGGACGACAGGCTGAGCCGGGCGTGGCTCCGACTAGGCGCGCCTTGCCAACGCTCATCTCGCGCGGCAGCCAAGAAAAGTGACTGGTGGATGCTACGCTCCTGACAGTGCCGCGATAATGGGGAAGTGGTAATGAGCGAGGGGGACAACCTTATGTGGTGCATCCGAAACCACAAAAGAAAAGCGCCTGAATCAAATCAGCTATCGGATCCTCAGGTGAGGCAGATCCTACGGGAAATTAACAACAAGGATACAGCCATAATCGACGAACTGTATTCTTTCGGTATCGATATGGTGGAGGAAGCATCGGAGCGATACCATCGATACGACGCCAAAGCTACGAAAATAACCGGTTATGCCGGGGCAGTCACGGCGCTTCTGATCACGGGATTTCCTGTATTAAGCGCAAGCGTAGACGCTTGGGCAGTTTGGTTTATTGTTGCTGGTGCTTTCGTCGCACTTTTTTCCGCGTTTATGGGGCTGATTGCGATTTCGTTTAGTCCGATTAGCAGGTACAGCCCACACGACTGGATACGCGAAGACATGATACGGAGCGACAGTCTCGAGTGCGCAAGCAAACCACCTTGCAAATGTCACGCAAGTAATCTTCGCAAATATCATATATCCGCGATGTACACGGTTCGGCAATCGTACGTTGGTAAATGCAAAGCTAAGGTCATGCGGATTAGAGCGGCTCACTGGGCACTGGTTTTTGCCGGGTTGCTGCTTCTCATTGCAATGGGGGACGGTGCCGATAAGGCGGTGCGAGCTCTCCCTTCTGGCGCAACGGCGACTCACAAGCAGGTGCCATCCGGGCGGGCGACGCACAATCCGTGAGTAGGCTTTGTCAGGTATCTGTCAGCAGCTTGAGGTCATGCGCGCGTTTTGTCCTTACCGTATAGCGCTCGAAGTACTTTCGAAAGCCGATGGAGTGCCTGCAGAAGAGGATGCTCTGGGTCCGGAGGTGGAATCTCGGGCATCTCGGTGGGCGCGGTGCTAGGTGCGGGCCGCGGTTGCGTGTCATCTTTATCTGGAACCACGAGCTCTTGCCTCCCGATCCCTGCTCACCTAACACCGACGCGTGACCTTGGCAACGGATCAAATCGGAGGCCGAGCGGTTCGAACCAACCCATCCCGGGCAGTTCGGGGTCCGCAGCGGCTCGCCGCCTGAGCATCCCGGGCCGCCCGTAAGCGTCTGCGTGCTGAGCGCTAGTGGCCGAGATGCTTTACGTACTCGACCAGGGCGTGGATCTGCGCATCGGTCAACTTGGGATACGCCGGCATCACCGCCGCTTCTCCGACGCCCGGACCGCCTTTCTTGATGGCGCGCGCAATCCAGTCGTCGCTTTTGCCCTTGAGCGAGATGGCAAAATCACTGGGTTTGGGGTTGATGTACTTGGCCGCGGCTCCATCGCCCTTGCCCTTAGGCCCGTGACAAGAGACACAATTCTGCGAATAGATTGTCGCAGCGTCCTGGGCATGAGCGGGCACCGGCACGAACGCGGCTCCGATTACGACGGCGGCGGTGAGGCAAAACAGGGCAGTCAAGAATCTTTTCGGTCTCATACCACCTCCTGTCCCTGAGCGCATTGCATTGTGCGTCGAGCAGCCAGCGCGTCAGGATACGCCTTGCAAAGGCAGCCAGTTAATTATTATCGCATCGCTCGTGCCATAGTCACAGTGGTTTGCCGATGATCTGACAACCGGTCCTTTCCAGCCCGCAACATGTGATTTTCTTGTTGCCCGGCTCTCTTTTGCGCCGAGATTTCGCGAGGTCTCAAAGCGCACGCCCGCCTGCGCCTGTGTCCGGCAGTGGCAGCGATAGGAACCACTGTGTTTCTACAAGGAGCAGCTGTTGAAACCTCGGAAATGCTTCCGCCATCCGGGTGTTTCTAGCTCTCAGGGTGTTTTCCCGGCCTTCGCCATTCCCTCAGCCCCTGAACCGCAACATAGAGAGCGGGTACGAACAGAACGCCCAGAACGGTTGCGGCGATCATCCCGACAAATACCGCGGTTCCCAGCGCATGACGGCTAGCGGACCCCGGGCCGCTGGCGACCACCAGCGGCAGGATCCCGAAAATGAAGGCGAACGAGGTCATCAGAATCGGGCGAAAGCGGACGCGCGCGCCTTCGACCGCCGCTTCAATCAGCGGCTTGCCCTGCTCGTGCTGCTTTTTGGCGAATTCGACGATCAGGATCGCGTTCTTGGCGGCCAGACCAATCAGCATCACGAGGCCAATCTGGAAATATACGCTGTCCTGAAGGCCTCGCGCCCATTCACCGAATGCCGCGCCGAACACGCCGAGCGGCACCGCAAGGATAACCGCCAGCGGCACGATCCAGCTTTCATACTGTGCGGCGAGAAACAGGAATACGAACAGCACCGAGAGGCAGAACGTGAAAGCCAACTGCCCCTGCGCCTTTATTTCCTGATAGGACAGCCCGGTCCATTGATAGCCGTAACCCTTGGGCAAAACTTTCGCCGCAATCCGCTCCATCGCCGCCATCGCCTGTCCCGAACTGTAGCCGGGTGCGGCACTGCCCTGGATCTCCACCGAGTCATAGAGATTGTAACGGGTTATGGAGTTCGGCCCGCTGGACGGTTTTACATGGACGATAGTGTCGAGCGGCACCATGCGGTCGGAGCCGTTGCGAACCCAGAAGTGGCTAATGTCGCTTGCTCTTTCGCGGAATCGCGGCTCGGCCTGCAGGAGCACCTGGTATGTACGGCCAAACAGATTAAACCTGTTGACGTAGTATCCGCCGAGATAGGTTTGCAGAGTATTGAAAACGTCGTTGAGCGGGATGCCGAGCGTGCGCGCCTTGGCGCGGTCAACATGCATGTACAACTGCGGGACGTTGGCGCGAAAGGTGCTGAAGGCGTAGGCGATCGACGGCTCACGGCGAGTCGCCGCGAGCAGTTTGTTGGCGGTCGCTGCCAAATCGCGGACACTCTTGTTGCCACGGTCCTCCAGTTCGAACTCAAAACCACCGGTGCGACCGAGTCCCGGAATCGGAGGAGGGTTGAAGGTCATAATCTGGGCCTGCGGCATCCGCGAGAACTGCGCCTGCATCCGGCCCATGATCGCGCGGATGCCCAACTGCGGCGTCTGGCGCTGGCTCCATGGCTTGAGCATCACGAACAAGGCGGCAGAATTCGAGGCGAAATTACCCGAAACGAAGTCCAGTCCGCCGACACTTACGACGTTGGCCACGCCCGGCGTCGATTTGGCGATATGCTCGATTTTGGAGACGACCGCGGAAGTGCGATCGAGCGCTGCCGCGTTGGGTAGTTGCACACTTACCAGAAAATATCCCTGGTCTTCGAGAGGAACGAAGCTGCCCGGCAACACCCGGAAAAACAGATAGGTCACGCCGATCAGAATGCCGAGCGCGCCCAGCACCGCGAGCCGGTGCCGCGTCAGGAAGGTGACCGCGCGGCGATAGGCGACCGTCAACCGCCCGAAGCCGCGGTTGAACGATCTGGAGAACCATTCCAGAGGACCGCCGGGTGACGGCGGCCGCAGCATCAGTGCGCAAAGGGCAGGGCTCAAGGTGAGGGCCTCGAAGGCCGAAAGCAGCACGGAGGCCACCAGCGTCATCGCGAATTGCCGGTAAAGCCGTCCGCTGATACCGCCCATGAAGGCGACAGGCACAAACACGGAACTCAAGACCAACGCTATCGCGATGACAGGTCCCGACACCTCCTTCATAGCTAGGCGCGCGGCGTCCCTCGGCGTCATATGATCTTCGTCGATATGCCGCTGGACCGCCTCCACCACCAGGATAGCGTCGTCGACCACCAGCCCGATCGCCAGCACCAGGCCGAACAGCGTGAGCGTGTTGAGAGAAAAGCCGAGCGCGTAGAAAACCGCGCACGCACCGACCAGCGAGACCGGCACGACCACCATCGGAATCATGGTCGCGCGCCAATTCTCCAGGAAGATGAATACGACGAGCAGCACCAGGAGGAACGCCAGCCCCAGCGTTATCGCCACTTCGCGGATTGAGGCATTGACGAAGTCGGTGGTATCGAGGGCGAGCCGGGCGCTGACACCCGGCGGCAGGTTCGCGTCGAGTTTGGCCAGCTCCGCATGCACCTCGCGCGATACCTGAAGTGCATTGGCGCCGGGCAGCTGATGGATGGCGATCATTACGCAGGGACGCCCGTCGAAACGGCTGAAGGAGCTGTAGGTTTCCGAACCCAGTTGCACGCTGCCGACGTTCCTGATGCGCACCAGCGTCCCGTCAGGGTTGGCCTTGAGAATGACGTTTTCGAATTGATGCACCGTGGACAGCCGTGAGTTGGTATCCACCGTGTATTCGAATTTCTGGCCTGCGGGCGCGGGCGGTGCTCCGATGTTGCCCGCGGCGATCTGCATGTTCTGATCGTTGATTGCGTTTATTACGTCAGTTGTGGTCAGTCCGCGATTAGCCAGTTTGTTCGGATTGAGCCAGATCCTCATCCCGTAGGTCTTCTGGCCATAGATG
>JBJKQX010000372.1:0-6516 GCA_046704965.1 Binataceae bacterium (SeqCode) | reverse complement strand
ATCTTTACCGCTGCGCTCTCCACCATCGTGCCGATGTCAGTTCGCACGAAATCGGCGCGGACCACACGCACTCGCGGATCGTTCGCGAACATCCCCTCAAGCCGGTCGGCGAGCGCCCTATCCAGCTCGACGAGCGTGAGGCGTCTTGGGTCGCGGGCGATAATCCGTTCGGAGAGAATTCCGAGGCCGGGACCGATTTCGACAACCTCGTCGCCGCGCGCCAGCTCGGCGCAATCCACGATACGGTCGGCGACCGCTCGCTGAACAAGGAAGTTCTGGCCCCTGGATTTGGTCGGCGCGACGCCGGCAGCCTTGAGAATCGAGGCGGGGCTCGGAGCACTCGTGGCGACATATTGTTCCGGCCCGCCGTGGCCTGTCTTTTCGCGCCGAGGCACCGGCTTATAACGCCAGATTCGCCTGCGCCTCGATCGCGAGCGAATCGGTCTCGCCGCGAAGCAAACGATAACTGCCGGCAACCGCGATCATGGCCGCATTGTCGGTGCAGTATTTGAGCGACGGAGCCACCAACCGGCGTCCTTCGGCCTCCAGCGCTTGCGCGAGACGCGCCCGAAGCCGGGAGTTGGCGGCGACGCCTCCCGTCAGCGCCACGGTGTCAACGCCCGTATGGCGCGCGGCCTCGACCGTGGGACGGGTCAGCATGTCGACGACTGCCTCCTGGAAGCTCGCGGCAAGGTCATGTTGCGGAGTTGCGGGTCCTTCTTCGGTGGCGAGGAAATTCGCGATCGCGGTTTTGACGCCGCTGAAACTGAAGTCCATCGGCGCGTTCCTGACCCTTGCGCGGGGGACTTTCACGCGCTTGTGATTTCCGCTGCGTGCCAGGTCGTCGATTACTTTCCCGCCCGGGTAACCAAGCCCCATCAGTTTTGCCACCTTGTCGAACGCTTCGCCCGCGGCGTCGTCGCGCGTCGAGCCGAGCCGTCGATAACGACCGAAATCCTCGACCATGAAGAGAGCGGTATGCCCGCCCGACACGACCAGCGCGAGGTACGGCATCTCGACCTCGTGCTCCAGCATCGGCGCAAGTAGGTGACCTACTATATGGTTCACGCCGACCATCGGAGTCCCGGTGCTCTGCGCGATTCCCTTGGCGCACATCAGGCCGACCAGCAGCGAGCCTACCAGTCCCGGTCCTCGGGTCACCGCGATACCTTCGATATCGCGCAGTGTATGTCCTGCCGTACCGAGAGATCTCTCGATCACGGGCAGCAGCGTGACGACGTGATTGCGCGAAGCGAGTTCCGGCACGATACCGCCGTAGGCGCGATGGATATCGTCCTGGTTGGCGACGGTGCTGGAGAGCACCCGAACCTCGCCCGGACGTACGGTTTCGACGACCGCTGCGGCGGCGTCATCGCAAGAGCTTTCAATTCCGAGGATGAGCATGGTTTGGTCCGTCCATCGAGGACGACAAAGGTAACCGGAGCGATGGAATCAGAATAGCGGCTTGGGGGAAGCCTGCAACAGCTTCAGTTCGCGGGCTCAGGCGCCTTGGACGACGGTGGTGGCGGAGCGGGTGCTTCGACGGGAGGGGGCGCGACTTCCGAGTCGACCGTGGCCGGCGACAGAGCCCCGGCCGCCGCGTTGCTGAAGATGCCCAGCCGCGTATAGCCGACCCGCGCCATCAGGTTTCCCGGGCTTGCCTGAAGCGCCTGCGCATAAGCCTGCTCGGCCTGAGCGTTCTGGCCCCATTCCTCGTAGCTCAGCCCTTCGAAGGCGAGCGTCTCGCCAAGCCAGTGGGGGTCGGAGGCAAAAACCACTTCGGCGCGTTTAAAAAATGTCAGCGCCTGGGGGTAATTCTTCTTTTCCAGCCACGCGCGGCCCAGATAAAGGTAGGCGTAAGCATTCGACGGATCGATCGAGAGGGCGTCGTTAAGAAGATGGAGCGCTCGGTCGGGATGGTTGTTAAGAATTTGCTCCCGGGCATGGTCGGTAATCGTGAGCGAGGCGGCCATCGCCGGCGTCAGCGCCTGCTCGACCAGCGGCTTGAGCGAGAGGTTGCTTATCTGGAGCGTCGGTGTAACCGCTCCAATTCCCAACGGAGCCGGCGGAGGCGGTACTGCGGACGACGTTGGGGTCGCCATCGCAGCTTGCTCCGGCGCCTGTGCCGTAGTGGCAGCCGCGGGAGCTTCCGTGCCCGGAGCGGTCGCTCCGTTCGGCACTCTTTCCCAGATCCCGCCGGCGTTCGAGGTGGACGCGTCCGGAGACGGTGATGGCGATGGTGACCCGACGGGCTGCGTCGCGGCAGACGTCGCGGCACCGGGGCTAGGTGAAGCGGTCGGCGATGGAAGTCCCTCGGGGCCGATATTTTTTTCAATCAGACCCACCGGCACGATCACCCGCGAGCCGTCCTGTATTCCCGAACCGGCATGAGCAGGCACCGACGTGAACAGTGCGAAACATCCCGCCATCAGCACGCCCGCAATCGTGGAACGAGGCAGATTCATCCGGCTCGATGCCATCCGGTGGTTTTCGGATCGACGGTGGGAGTTGGCGTAGTCGGAGCCGAAACGGAATTGCTGACCGGATTTACCGGCGACGATCCGCTTTTGGACGTGCAGACCTTGGTTGGCGCCATCCCGACTGGAAACACGCCTTCCACGGCGCCGGGATAGTTTGCGGGCGCCTTGCATCCGAGAAGCGGATCGACTTTCTCCTGCACCAGACCCGACGGGATCGTGAAGTTCACCGCCGGCATCGAGGCTGTCGCCCCCTTCATGAACATCGTCCATGCCGGCAGCGAGGCCTCGGCTCCGGTAAGTCCGAGCGGTTCCTTCTGATCAAACCCGGTCCATACGACAGTCAGCAGATTGGGCGTGAAGCCGGAAAACCAGGCGTCGTTGTCCTGATTGCTGGTGCCCGTTTTGCCGCCCGCCGGGCGCGTGAAACCCATCTGGCGAGCGCCTTCGCCGGTGCCGTGATTTATCACCTGCTCGAACATGAACTGCATCATGTACGCAAGCTGTGGCGAGAGCACCTGTTTGGCCTTGAATTGATGGCCCTCGATAATGTGTCCGTCGCTGGCAACCACCGCCGTGATTCCGTAAGGCGTGACTTGCATGCCGTTGTTCGCGACTATCGCGTAGGCGCGCGCCATGGCCATCGGCGACTCAGGGGTGCTGCCCAGGACAATCGAGGGATAGTCCGGAAGATTCGAGAAACCGAGCTTCTTTCCCATCGCGAGAACTTTGTCGAGTCCGATCGCGTGCGCGATACGAGCGGCTGACGTGTTCAGAGAAGCTTCCAGCGCGAACTCAAGCGTCACGCTGTTGTAGTACTCGTTGGCGTAGTTCTTGGGCGACCACTGGAGATTTCCGTACTGCCAGGTGAACGGGCCGCCGCCGATAAAGCTCGTGGGCAGAAACTGGTTGGGTCCGCCGTTCAGGGTCTCCTGGAAAGCGGCTGAATAGGTGACGATCTTGAATGACGAACCGGGCTGCCTTTGGGACTGGGTCACGCGGTTGAACTGACTCTTTTGAAAGTTGCGTCCGCCAACCATCGCGAGAATCCTGCCGCTTTGAGGTTCGATCGCAACCAGGCATTCTTCGAGCCGTTGTTTCTTGCTCTTGCGACGCAGGCGCGGGTACCTGGTCTCGAGGTCATCGAGGTTCTCCCTGACTGCCTTCCGCGCGAGATTTTGCGTATGCACGTCGAGAGTGGTGAAGATCCTGAGACCCTGATCGGTCAGAACCGCGGCCGGGTATCGCTCTGCCAGTTCGTTCTTTATGTATTCGACGAAGTAGGGCGCGTCGTTGCCCTCGGTGAAAGTTTCGCGTGCGTGCAGCGGCTGGGCGATCGCGTGCTCGTAGGCGTCCTTGTCGATGTACCCGTGCCGATACATCAGGTGCAGCACCACATTGCGCCGCCAGGTTGCGTGCTTGGGATGCCTGAGCGGGTTGAAATAGTTGGGCGCGGCTATCATGCCCGCGATAGTCGCCATCTCGGCGATCGTAAGACTGCGCGGCTCGCGTGAGAAATAGTACTGAGACGCCTCCCAGATGCCGTAGATACCTTCCTGCCCACGCTGTCCGAGATAGATGTCATTCACGTACAGGTCGAGGATCTCGTCCTTGGAGTAAAGGCGCTGCGCGATGATCGCCATCAGCGCTTCCTTGATCTTGCGGCTGAAGGTGCGCCTGCTGGTCAGAAAGAAATTCTTCATCAGCTGCTGCGTGAGCGTCGACGCGCCTTCGACGATATGGCCGTGCGTCAAGTCGACCCACGCAGCCTTTATGATACGTGGATAATCGAGCGCGCCATGCTGATAGAAGCCGTTGTCCTCCGCCGACAGGATGGCGTCGATGAAGGCGGGCGGCACCTGGCTGAGCCGCACAATACGCCGCTGCTTCCAGTTGCCTTGAAAAATGCCGCCCAGCAGTTCGGGCTCCAATTCGGTCGTGCGCAGGGTCCTATGCGTGCCCAGGTCCTTGATGGATTCGATCGTCAGGTCGGGGCCCAGGCTAAGGCGCACCAGTTCGCCGTTGAAGTTGCGATAGGGGTACGAAAAGGCGTGCAAAAAGATGTCGAGATTACCGGTTTGTTCGTCGTAGCTGTACTCGCCCCGGGTCTGAATTGTTCCGGGCTTGACGCGATGATAATTGAGGCGCGCAAGGCGCTGGAAAAACCCCAGTGCCTTCAGGTTTTGGCCGGGATAAACGACGGTCGGGGCCGAGTATATGCGGGAGGGAATATTCCAGCGCTTGCCGGAGAAGCGGGCGATCACTTCCTGCTCAAGCGAGTTGTAGTAGCGCATGAAAAAGTAGATTCCCGGAGGAATCGTGAACAGAAGTACGCCGATCAGCGCAAGCAGCGCTACTTTTGAAACTCGTCTGAACGTCATCTACAGCGGCCGCGACCCAAATCCGTTTCGAATACGAACGCGCCCTGATTACGCTTTTGGCTTGAGAGCGACGTAAATTGTATTGCTTCCCCGTCTGACGAGCATCAGGACGATCTTGCCCTTGCCCGCCGTGAGCGCCTGCCTGTAAGACTTGACGTCACTTACCGAGCGGCGATTCACCTCAAGGATGACGTCGTGCGCCTGAAGCCCGGCCTGGTCCGCGCGACTGCCCGGCTGCACCGAGGATATCATCACGCCGTGCCGGTCCCTGAGGCCGAACCGTTTTGCAATCTCCGGGTTGAGATTCTCGACGTACAGGCCAAAAGCCGAAGCAACTCCGCGCTCCGGTTTGAATGGGCTCGTCGCGGCGGCCAGCTCGGCCTCTTGTGAGCGCTTGATCGTCACATCGAGCACGAGGGGCTTTCCGTCGCGGATTACCTTAAGCTTCGCGACATGCCCAATCGGCGTCCGTCCCACCATCAGGGGCAGTTGACGCGAATCGGCGACCTCTTTCCCGTCATACGCAACTATCACGTCGCCCCGCTTGACTCCCGCAGCCTTGGCCGGACCGTCCTTGAGCACTTCCGCAACCAATGCCCCTTTGGGTGCGTTCAGATTCAGCGACTGCGCCAGGACCGGTGTCACCTGTTGGATGTAAACGCCGAGCCATCCGCGCACGACCTCGCCCCTGCTGCGGAGTTGGTCAAGCTCGCCCTTGACGATGTTGATGGGAATCGCGAATCCGATGCCCATGCTCGCACCAGTGCGCGTATAGATGGCCGAGTTGACCCCTATCACTTCGCCACGAAGATCGATTAGCGGGCCGCCCGAGTTGCCCGGGTTTATCGACGCGTCGGTCTGGATGAAATCGTCATAGTTGCCGGGGATGAAACGGCCCTTTGCACTGACAATTCCCACCGTGACGGAGTTGTCAAAACCGAATGGATTGCCAATGGCCATCACCCACTGCCCGACCTTGAGGTTGTCGGAATTGCCCAGCGGCGCAACCGGCAGGTCGCCTTTCGGATTAATCTTCAGCAGCGCGATGTCGCTTTTCTCGTCGTGTCCGACGACCTTTGCCGTGTATTGTTCGCCGTTCTTCGTGGATACCGTAATCCGCGTCGCGTCGGCGACCACGTGGTCGTTGGTCACCACGTAACCATCCTTGGTTATGATAAAGCCGGAGCCGAGACTGCGCACCGGATGCGGAGCGCCGAAGAACTGGCCGAACGGCGTGCCCGGAAGTCCTTCGCCCTGCTGCGAACTCTCAGGCGTCACGGCTTCTTCGGTCGAGATGTTCACGACCGCCGGGCTCATTTTGGCGGCGAGGGCGACAAAATTCGGAAGGGCTTCCGCGGTCTTGGAGAAATGTCCGACCGGGCTCAGCTCGGTCCAGAATTTGCCGTAGGTTCCGTTCTGCGCCGCGACCGCTCGCACGGGCAAAAGAGCGGCGCAGAGTAAAATTAAAAAGGCAAAGGAGCTGTTGCGCATTGTATCGGGCGCGTACTTCTAACGGAGTGGCACACGCGCCTTTTCAACGTACTTCATACGAAGGTCGAAGAGAATCGAGTCTATCAGCCCCTCTTCGTCCTGGGATAAAATTCCTAGTGTTTTTTCGCGCAGCATCCCGATTAAGTCGATGATCTGCTGCGCTGCCA
>JBJKQX010000371.1:0-5946 GCA_046704965.1 Binataceae bacterium (SeqCode) | reverse complement strand
GTGATGGAGGTTCTAAGCGAGCATCAGTGCCAGGGATGGCTGGAAGGATACCTGCTGACAGGACGACACGGATTCTTTAGTTGCTATGAGGCCTTCATCCATATTATCGATTCGATGTTCAATCAGCATGCCAAATGGCTAAAAGTCTGCAACCATATCCCTTGGCGACGGCCGATTGCGTCGCTGAACTATCTCCTTAGCTCGCACGTTTGGCGCCAGGATCACAATGGTTTCTCGCATCAGGATCCAGGCTTCATCGACCATGTCGTGAACAAGAAAGCTGAAGTCGTGCGCGTCTATCTCCCACCGGACGCCAACTGCCTGCTGTCGGTCACCGACCACTGCCTGCGAAGCCGCAATTACGTCAATGTAATCGTCGCGGGCAAGCAGCCCGCGCCGCAATGGCTTTCCATGGACCAGGCCATAAAGCATTGCACTGCGGGCGTGGGTATCTGGGAGTGGGCATCCAATGACAAGGGCGCGGAGCCGGACGTCGTTATGGCTTGCTGCGGAGACGTCCCGACGCTTGAGACACTCGCGGCCGTCGATCTGCTGCGGACACACGTTCCGCAACTGAAGGTGCGCGTGATCAACGTGGTGAACCTCATGACGCTTCAGTCACCGAGCGAGCATCCGCACGGGCTTCCTGACAGCGAGTTCGACGCGCTCTTCACCGCCGACAAACCTATCATTTTCGCTTTTCACGGCTATCCGTGGCTCATCCATCGCCTGACATATCGGCGCGTCGGCCATCGCAATCTTCACGTGCGCGGCTATATCGAGGAAGGTACCACGACCACACCCTTCGACATGGTAGTGCTCAATCGGATGGATCGTTTTTCACTCGTCAACGACGTAATCGACAGAGTCCCGATGCTTGCGGAGCGTGCAGCATACGCAAAACAGGCTATTCGCGACAAACTGCAGGACCACAAACAGTATATCGCACGATACGGCGACGACATGCCGGAGATCCGGGAGTGGCGATGGGGTGGCGACGTCACGGCCCGCGCTCACCGGACCGACACGTCGGCTGACAACGCTTAAATTCGGAACCAATCACCGAAAGGCTCGCACGAGGGGTCCGTCATTATGGATAACTTCGTTTCGAAGAAAGCCGACCCGCGCGCTCTCGCACGCTACGAATGCAGACAACTCAGTTTCACCGGCACCGACAACTACGATCGGCATGTGGTGTTCGATCACGCGGTTTCAATGGAGGATGCCAGCGAACGCGAGCGCTTCGAGGCGGTCGCACGCACGTTACGCGACCTGCTTACCCAGCGCTGGCTGCTTACCGAGCAGACATACCAACGAAACAACGCGAAGCGAATTTATTACCTGTCGATGGAGTTCCTGATAGGGCGTACGCTGATTCATAACATTATCAACCTCGGGGTCGAACGGTTCGTCCGTGACGATCTCCGTTCCGACCCAAGCCAGAACTGGACGGAAGTGATCGACGCCGAGCCCGACGCCGGTCTGGGCAATGGAGGACTGGGACGTTTGGCCGCGTGCTTCATGGACTCTCTGGCCAGCCTCGCAATTCCCGCCGTCGGCTATGGGCTGCGTTATGAGTACGGCATTTTCCGGCAGGAAATACAGAGTGGCTATCAGGTCGAATATCCCGACCATTGGCTGAAGTATCCTGATCCATGGGAAGTCGCACGGCCCCGGCAAACGGTACAAATTCCCATGGGCTGCTCTTTCCGATTGGAGAGCGGAACCCTCCGGGCGATTCCTAACGTTCGCTCCCACTTGCTGGGCGTGCCTTACGACCGTCCCGTCGTCGGTTACGGCGGCCGCAATATCAACACACTTCGGCTGTGGACCGCGACCTCGCCGGAATTCTTCGACTTCGGAGAGTTCAGTTCCGGGGATTTCGTCGGAGCCATCGTGGATCGCATGGTTGCCGAAACGATCACGAGGGTTCTATATCCGGACGATTCGACCACGGCCGGACAAGCGCTCCGATTTGTCCAGGAATATTTCCTCGTCTGCTGCTCGCTAGCCGATATCATGGCCCGTTTTCGGCATTTGAATTCGAATTGGCACAACCTGCCCGACAAGGTCGCCATCCAGATGAATGATACCCATCCGGCGATGGCCGTTGCCGAACTGATGCGTATCCTGCTCGACGAAGCGCGGCTCGGTTG
The DNA here is from genome assembly GCA_046704965.1 of Binataceae bacterium (SeqCode). GTDB lineage: Bacteria > Desulfobacterota > Binatia > Binatales > Binataceae > DTIX01. Next base: position 3,790 of record JBJKQX010000371.1, on the reverse strand, counting down.
GGATGACGCATGGAACCTGACGGTTCGCACCTTGGCCTACACTAACCACACACTATTGCCCGAAGCTCTCGAGACATGGCCGGTGCGTCTCTTCGAACTGGTATGCCCGCGCCTTCTCGAAATTATCTATGAGATCAACCGACGATTTCTCGGCGACGTTCGCCAGCGCTACATGGGTGACGAGAAGAGGGTGCTGCGGATGAGCATGATAGAGGAGAGTACGACACGACAAGTACGGATGGCGAATCTCGCCATAGTCGGCACGCACAGTACAAACGGAGTTGCCGGGATTCATTCCGATCTGATCCGCACGCAACTGATGCCCGACTTCGCCGGGATGTTCCCCGACCGTTTCAACAGCAAGACCAATGGAGTCACGCCGCGCCGGTGGCTACGGCTCGCAAATCCCGACCTCGCCGGCCTGCTCACGGAGGCGATCGGTCCCGGCTGGATCGCCGATCTGGCTGAGCTGCGCAAGATCCTGCCGCTGGCCGACGATTCGTCTTTTCGGGCAAAGTTTCGCGACGCCAAACAGGCAGCCAAGGCGCGCTTCGCCCAGTGGCTCAAAGCGGCGACGGGACAGACTGTCGATCCGGCGACGCTCTTTGACAGCCAGATCAAGCGCATCCACGAGTACAAGCGGCAACTCCTGAATGTGTTGCACATTGTCGTGCTGTACAACCGGCTACGTGACGATTCGAACCTCGAACTTGCGCCGCGCACGTTTTTCTTCGCGGGCAAGGCCGCGCCAGCCTACCGGCTGGCCAAGCTAATCATCAAGCTCGTCAATCAAGTTGGCGCGACAATTGACTCTGAACCCGCCATGCACGGGCGTCTGAAAGTCGTCTTCGTCCCCAACTACAGCGTCACTCTCGCGGAGCGGCTGATTCCGGCGACTGACCTGTCGGAGCAAATCTCGACGGCTGGATACGAGGCCAGCGGTACCGGCAACATGAAATTCATGATGAATGGCGCCTTGACCATCGGCACCCGCGACGGGGCGACGATCGAGATGGCGGAGGAAGCCGGCGAGGAGAACTTCTTTCTGTTCGGCCTCACCGCCGAACAGGTGGCGAGCAGTCGTGGATGGTACGATCCCAAGTGGCATTACCATAACGAACCTGAAACGCGGGCTGCCCTCGATCTGATCTTCTCGGATCATTTCAGTCGCGACGAGCCGGGCGTGTTCGACCCGATCCGCGATATCCTGCTGGCGCATGGAGACTACTACATGCATCTGGCGGATCTAACGGCCTATGCCAAGGCGCAGGCCTCGGCTGGATCGCTATACCGCGACATCGACGCATGGACGCGCAAGGCAATAATAAATGTCGGTTGCTCCGGTAAGTTCTCCAGCGATCGCACGAACGCCGCGTATGCAGCCGATATCTGGAAGTTCGCTGCCGTTCCCGTCGAGTAACGTGCTCAACCGACGATGTCTGCCGGCTAGACACGGTGTGCCCCTGTATCGTAGGGGCAGGGGTAAGTTTGTCTACCGCGTCCGGTTCCAGAATCTGGCGATCGGATGAACGGTGCTTCGTCCTCGCCTAGGTTCCTCAACCCTTCGGATCATCATTACGGCAGGTACCCTTGGATGACCAGGTTATCGCTCGTGTCTCTGTGACCAGCGGAAAATAAAAGTCGATGAACGACTTGAAGACGTTCCACCTCCGACCACAAATAGTCACTCAGCTCCCATTGACCGGCGACAGGGGTCGGCTTCCAATGGAATGTAGCAGAAGCCGACGCGGTTGAGCTGTCACCGCTTCCGGGCGGGTTCACAACCTTCCACCGCAGTCGACCGGGAGTCGAGGCGTGGCTCGATACCTACGAGCGCGAGCCAATCGAGGCGCTGGTTGTGCAGTACGGTATCTCCGACAAGCCTTACCCATTTTATCCGCCGGTGCGCACGTATTCGAATCGTCGTTTCATTCTCAAAAACGGCTCCTCTAACCATCTATACGATGCGGCTGCTACGATAGTCGTTATGGCGAGGCTGAGAAAAGCAAAAGATAGTAAATTGACTGTTGGGAATGCCCAGCGAATCGCCAACAGTGTCGCCAGATGCAACACATACAAGCCATAGGAGATACGCCCGAAGTACACGAGGGGCTGCCGCGTGATCCAGCCCTGACAGCCGAGCGCAGCGAGCAAGAACGCCCCCGAGCCAAGCGCCACCAGAACGTATCCGATCGCGGGGCCAAACAGTGGGCCGGGATTCCGAACTAACAGGTGGCAAGTGACCGCCGTGACAGTCCATGCTACCGCGCCCCAGATCCCCAACGCCGTCCGAGCCGGGCCTGAAAGGCGAATGCCGGTCGAGCCGTAGAGGGCCGAAGCGATTATGATCCCCGCAGCAATCGAGTCGAGGCGTGCGAATCCGCTTCCCCAGATCCGTGCCGGCGCAACACCCGTTTCAAGCCACAGGACCCTCACAGCAAGCGTAAGGAACCAGATCGTAAGGCCTGCCAGCAGTACTCCGCGCTTGGAAAGTCGCCGACAGATTAGAGGCCACAAGAGATAGAATTGCTCCTCAACCGTCAAGCTCCACAAGGGATCGATCGCAAGGCCCGGATACTTACCCGTCGATACGAAGTTGACGACGAAGAACACATACGCCACCACCCATTCGGGATGGAACGCCCTCGTCGAAACAGATTGGTAGACCAACAGGCCGGCGAGAAAGGCGAAATATAACGGCCATATGCGAAGGATTCGGCGAAGATAGAAAGCCTTCAGATTGACTTTCCCCTTCACTTCCCGCTCGCGCAGCATCAACGTTGTCAGCAAATAGGCGCTCATCGTGAAGAACAAATCCACGCCGAACCGCCCGGTGGCGGTTACAAATGTAAAAACTGGAGATCCGGGGGCTACAAACTGAGTACTGGTCAGATGCGACAGGAATACCGCCAGAAAAGCCAAATATCGAAGGCCGTCCAGTTCAGGAAGATAGAACTTGGGAACTCGGAAAGTACTGGGGGATTCCAGAGGCCGTGAGATCGCCATCAGTTCGCAACAAGCCACGCTCGCGATAGCCGGCAACAGCTTCCAGCGCGGTTCCCGCAGTCCCTCCTTTCTAGACTCGAAGATGGGGCAAATACCCGGTGCTCTTTAAGCATGACATGTGCCGACGCACGTGGGCGCGCTAAGGCGTGCGTAGTACCACCGCTATCGCGTCCTCAAGAAACAAATGTTGCAGAATTGAACCGTCTGTGGTGCGCCGAGGCCGTCTCAGCGTTCGCGCCGAGTGCGTAGACCTCAGGGCTCATAAGCCGTTCGCGCTCGTCGCCCTGAACAGCGGCATGAGGCGGGGCAACTATCGGGCTCACGCGCCGTTCGCTCGACTGGCACAATGGCATGATAGGAGACAATGACACTGCGCTTGAGGCCTTGCGCTCGCTACCGGCTCGCATCGACACCGAGCGGCTGTTCCAGTTCGAACCGAATCAGCTCTCGATGGCCTTCCGGCGGGCAGCCATGCGAGTCGACCTCACGGACTTCAGGTTGCATGACCTCGGGCATACCTTCGCCAGCTATCAGGCCATGGCCGGGGTCTAGTCGCGGGGGTTACAGGCGATGCTCGGGCACAAGGACGGACGCATGACGATGCGCTACAGCCACATCTCCGATGGCCTTACCCCCTTCGGTATCCCCGTGGTAACTTAGTGTTGGCCGGGTTTTGGTTCATTGTTCCTTGTCGAGTTTTTCGGGCCGCCCTTCATGAAGTTCCGAGGGCGGTCGAAAAACGATCAGGTTTTGGCTCCGGGGCCGAAGCGCACCGGTTGGCCAG
>JBJKQX010000370.1:0-9498 GCA_046704965.1 Binataceae bacterium (SeqCode) | reverse complement strand
CAAGAGAACAATAGTGATTATTAGTGCGCGAACTCGTAAGAACCTGCCCGCCGTCGCAACTTTAGACCTGTATTCAGCGACGTCTTGCATGCAATAGTTTCCCGCCTTTGTAGCGTACTCCGACACCACACCTCTTTTGCCATGCGCCGGCATCTGGCAAATTAACCTCAGAGGCAAGGTACCAATGCAAAAACCGTTCGCCGTTGCGCTCATCCCCATTTCACTTCTCATTTTGCTGGTCATTCCAATATCATTCGCCCACAACGCTTCAGCGCAGACATCCGGGCCCACTCAAGGCGCTGTCATCGTTTGTGCGGGAAACACTCCGCCCAGCGGAACGGTAATCACGGCGACCGGCAGCTCGCCAGTTTGCTCGGGCTCCTGCCAGGCGCGCAAAGTCCAGCCGATAAAAGGGGATATCATGATAATCTGCGCCCAGCAGCCAATTCCGCCAAACTACGTGTTGGAGAGTCTGACCTCAACGCCGCAATGCAAATGTCTTGGCGATCACGACAACGCCTACGTGATACGACTCTCGACCCACGGACAATCTAACTCGTCGCAATATGGCGAGCAACAAACTTTCCGGGTTGGTAACTAGATTTCGTTTTCTCAGTTGTCTATGTTGTCCCGAGTATACTGACTATACCGCCTGCTGGTCTTGCGTATGCTTATTGAGACTCAAACGCATCCTGCCCGGCTCGACTGACGATCCTGACGCAAACCCAACTGGCGGGCGCGCTCCCACGCCCGCCGCAGTGTCCGCTGCAAGACGGCTCAGCGCGGAACGGCCCGCCTGAACAGGCGCGGGCCCTGTTCGACGGCCAGGCGCATCGGTCGCAACAGGAAGTAAAGCGGGTAGAATCGCGACGACATAAGCCGCCAGTCTTCGGGCGTGGGCAGCCGTGCCCGCCCCAGCAGATATCGGAGTTTGCCGCGGGCACCCTGCGTACACGCGCAGGGAAGAACCCAGTCCTGATAAAGCGAAGGACGATTGCCGATTTCGCCAAACAGGCATCGAGTCACGCGGGCGGCGATCGATTCGACGGCCTTACTTGCGCGTGCCGCTGCAAGAATCGCGTCGGGCGCCCTGACGCCGAGGAGATGCTCAGCCAGGACAACGCCCACGAACAGGCTTCGCACCGAGCGCGTCTTCCGGGCCTGGGACAGGATCGCCTCCCAGTTCATGCGGGGTTGAGGGCGTATCATCCAGGCGACGTCACAGATCCACCCCAGCCGGCTCCATCCGTGCTTGCTCGCGTGAACGCACTGAAACAGGAACAGGTCCTCGGCCGAAAAAGAACGAAGGCGCACTCCGCCCGCCTGAATCAGGATCGAGCGCTCACGCATGGCATCCAGATCAGGCTCGAAACGAAAGTATCCGGGTGACAGACGCCAGTGGACATCGAGGGACGCGTTCGAAGAATCCGTACAGAATTCCTGGGAATGCGCTCTGAATATATCGGGCATCGAGGACGCTTCGGCTTGAGCGTAGGGACGACGGTCCCGTCCTCCAACGAGTTCCCTGACCATTGAGAGATCTGATCGGCGCACCAGCACGTCGATGTCGGCGAATTGTCTCATCGCGAGGTCGCCGTAGGCCAGCATCGCGAGCGCCGGGCCCTTGAGCACGACAACCTCGACCCCGTTGGATTCCGCCAGCTTGAGAAAACTGCCCAGTTCGCTGAGCAGTCTCATGTTCTGGAAAGCGCTCGAATAGAACTCGTCGCGTATAGCGTTCGAAGCCGACTCAGGCACGGCCCAACCGGCAGCGCGAGCCTTTCCGAGCGCGCGATGCATCAGGGGAGTCACGCAGTGCCATCGCGCGATGCGCAGGAACAGCGCCCAGTCGATGCCCCGAGCGATCCGTCCAAGGACGCGCTCCGCAGCCGCCGTCCCGGATGCTGAGACAGACGCAGCGCAGGCAAGCACCAGCCGCGCTTCAGGCGGCAGTGCGGACTCGACCTTCGACGAGGTGTCACTCACGGTCGTAACCCATCGCGAAAATGCGGAACGATAGTTTCTGTTTCCCTGGATGCAGCCAGACTTCGGCTCAAGCCAGCGCTGGACTTAGATCTGGAATGTCAAAAGAATGCACGAGCCGAAGCGGCGGTATCACGCCTGTAGCGTCGGTCGGTAGTAAGTTAATCGCCGAGAATGATGAACGGCGGGAACTTTGGCAACGATGATGCGCTGAAGCATATCCCACGAATCCTCGCTAAGCAGCTGGTATCAAAATCCCTTATCCGATTCCCAATCCCTTCTTGGTGTTAGTATTATGACGGGGATCGAGGGTACTACCGTTCATTCCTTGCGTTAGCTGCATAACCGTACCGTACTTGATCACCTGCGGGGTCGAGTACGTGCGTTTGAGCTGGGACTTGCGATTGTCAAGAGCCGCATCTTTTTCGCGGTTAAGAACCCTCATCCTAATCCTCCCACATCACTCCCTATCCTCGTCCCGTCCACCCGAAGATCAGCTAAAGTCAGTTATCGTGACCAATTGCTCTGCGTTTTAACTATTTGCCCAACGCCAGTCAAGCAAGACTATTTAAGACCGTACCGCTTCCTTAAAACGAAGCACTCACCAATTGAGGGCCGCCTTCAATTGCGGGCTTATTGATGCTTTTCTCCGAATCCAATATTTCTCGGACCCAAAGTTCGGTCATCAACGTATTCCAGACCATCCATCCGTTGACTCCGTCTAATCCACTGACGAACCTATTGCACAGCTCGCGAAAGCGCGGCACCACAATCCATCCCCATCTTCCAAGCGCTATGTCATCTAAAATTCCGCCTTCGACCATCTTCCGAATTGCTCTTGCTGCCAGGCTCGAAGCCTCGGCCTTGGTCATCCTGTCCCGCACCGATTTCGGCATTAGTTCCCGTCCGGCGTTGCGCAGGATCGCCTTGGTGCGGAGCCCGTCGCAGCGCTGTTCCTCGGGAATCGCGATCAGGAATTCAATAACTCTGCGATCGTAGAATGGATGCCGCCGCTCGATACCCGCACGCGCGGCGTCGCGGTCGGAGATTTCCAGAGCATGCGCCGACCATGGATGCACGAACGCCTCGTACATCGCATGCTGTCCGAATGTCATGCCCCTCTGACGTGGCAGCGTCGCGGCTTCAAAACGTTCGTTAAGATTGACCCTGCGCGCGAGTTCGGGATTCAGACAAGGCGCCGGCATCGGCGTCCCGTCGCCCGCACCTGAGAGCCTTTTGAAGCGCCAGCGGCAACAGCGGTACCATCGCGTGGCGGGCCAACATACGTAACCCCCCGCGCCAGTCAGAACCCGCGCTGATGCAGCCGTGACCGGATCCCAATACGGTCATCAAGCGGCCAAACCGCAGGCCAAGAAGCAGGTCGGCGCAATAGTCGTCACTTCCCTGAAGCCAATGGTCTCCGCCGCTTCCCGAAAGCATCACCCGGAAGTCATTGCGACGGGCCTGGAAGTTAATATCCACATACGTGGAACCGTTGGGGTACTCGGCGAAGTCGCGATAGTGACGCAGCAGCTCAACACAGCTCTGCCTATCGACGATGCAGGGTCGGACGATGTGTGCGTGAAGCCGCCACATGTCTATAACCGCGCGGAAATAGTCATACTCGTCGGCGCCGGGATCGGTGGCCCAAATAGAATAGGTCTCGAAACGGTCGGGACTGCACGATCCGTCGCGTATCAGCGCCTGCGCGACCCCTACTATGAACGATGAATCGAGGCCGCCGCTCAAATCTGAAGCAACACCGGCACCTGACGCCACCATCCGGCATCGCACCGCCTCGCCGAAGACATCGAGAAAGTGTTCCGCGTATTCGGCGTCGGTCCGGTAGCGAATTGCTTTGCCCGGGGTAAGTTCGTAATAGCGCCTGCGCGCGATCCCGCCGCGAGAGACAATCAGCATTTCACCCGGAGGCAGGCGCAGAACGTCGCGGAACATCGTCTCCTCACGTCCGAGCAAAGTTCCGCACATATACTCGGCTGCCATTGCCGCGTTGGGATACTCGCCGACGCGCGGATGCATCAGCACTTGATGAAGTTCTGAGGCGGCCAAAAAGGTATGTGCGTCAGCCGCGTAGTAAAGCGGCTTCACGCCGGCAGGATCGCGTACGCATATCAGGCGTCGTGCGCGCGAGTCCCAAAGCGCGAAGGCAAAGTCGCCAAGCAATCTGCGCGGCGTGTCCTCACCCCAGCATCGCCACGCACACACCACCAGCCCCGCATCGCCGGCCCCGCGCGCCTCAACCCCGTGCGCACGCATCGCGGACACGAGCTCGTCGCGATTATCGACGCGCCCGTCGAACGCGATTACCAGGTCTCCGTTCCGACCGGCGAACGGTTGGGCCTCGCCGAGAGCTTGCGGCGTCGTGTGACACGCCGCATAGGCAAGACCGATCGGACCGGTCGCGAATTTGCCGAGCCCGTCATGGCCACGATACGCGGCAGCCTCGCCAACACGGCCGAGAAAACGCGGGTCGACCGGACGATCGTCGGGATTGAATATGGCGACTATTCGGCTCACCGGAAATTGAGCAAATCCTGATGCGTTCCGGGTGGGAGCGGAGGCGTTCGGGTCGGACTCATTGCGCTACGAATTCAACCAATCCGTTTTCGTGAAGCTCCGAGATAAGAGCCAGCAAGTCCTTCAGGCAGCGATCGGGCTCAACCTCGTATTCATCGAGCAGCGCGTCGCGGATATCGGCAACCCGTCGCGGTTCGCCTATCAGGTTCCAGACAAACGCGGCGACCTGGTTGAGCGAATAGTAGGTGTCATTTTTCAGGTTCAGGATTGCGACCTCGCCGGCAAGGTCGCACGCCATGTGCTCCTTGATTGACACGACCAGCAGGTCTTCGGAAATTGTTCGATTCATTCCCAACTTGTTCCCCGGGGAGAGGGATCGGCTCCAACGCTCACACGCGGCCCGAGTCCGCGTCGTACTAGGAGCGCAACGCGCTGAACAGAACTGCTATTCGTTCGTTATCCGAGGCTTCGCCGCGGAACAGACTCTTAAACGTTTCAAAACCGCTTAAGAACTCGCGCTGCCGCTGCTGTTCATCGGGATTTCGTCGAGCGACATCCGGCACCCTGGCAAGGCGCATCAGCCGGTCCACGAAGGCGGAGGAAACCGGAACCGGCTGCCAGTTCGCGCCGTCGCCGCGCACCCCCGGAGCATATTTCAGCTCGGCAAGCGACTGACTTCGATTGACTGCCACGAACAGATGGGACGGGAACAAAGGGACCGTGCGGCATCTACGCCGGCCGTCGGCAATGTCCGTCAGCTCCCGCAGCGGTAGAAACACAATCGGGACCTTGCGCGCCAGCTCCTTCAGAGCGAGCCGTTCCATGTGAAGTTTGGTCTCGACCACGTACCAGTCGGCGATATCGCCGAGACCGCCGGCATCGACCTCGATGCCGCGGCGCGATGCGATGCCGTCCTGCATAGCGGTAAGTCTGAGCATCCTCACGCGAAACGGTGAAGGAGTCATCTTTAGTTCTCTCCTACCGGCAACGAGCAGACCGAATGCCGGATGTGAAAGGAAACTATTTGTGCTTATTGAAGCGGTGCGTATGAGCGTCAGGCGTCACGTTTACGACCGGAACAGCTCATCACGATGTGAAAGGATGCTAAAAAGGTAAATTCTCATTCCCGGCCACGCGTCCGCCATACCAGGCCGCGCAGAGTCGCTGTAGGAAACGTTAACCCGCCTTAATCCGGACCAAACGGGAAGGCACGGTATTTTAATGAATAATGCAAGTCAATACGGACTTGTTAGGACGCGTCGGGGCGAGTATTGCGCATTTCAGGCAAGCCCAGGTCAGCATCGCGCATAAACTTTCTTCCATATCATGCAGTGACCACAGCCGCAGGCGCGGCAGTAGGAGGACCCTATCGGATTGCGCTGCAGCAAACGTTTCTTGCGACACCGGGCATGGCTTGTCCGATTGCGCTTGATTAGACTCTGCCGCGGAGCGAACAATCCCGCCCGTGACAAGAATGCGTCTTCCAACTTTCCGTTACCGTCTATACGGGCTCGCTCTCGCGTCGGAAATCTTTTTCCCGGAACTGACCGAGGATACGCATCCAAACAACGCGCCTGACGTGCGAATCGGCACCCAGGACGCTTGCCCGACGGTCGATCCCGACCAGTGGTTTCTCGAAACGACAGCTATCGGCCCGGATGGCCACCCGTGGCTTCGCTACGCTCGGACAGCTGACGGTTACCTGCTCAGATATTCCGGCTTCGCGGACTTCGTCGTCACTTACGACCGGCGCGAAATTCGTTTCGTCGGCACCCTGAATGACGCTTCGGAACTGACAGCGAGACACCTTGTGCTCGACAGCGTGTTGCCGCTGTTTCTCAACCTGTTCGGAAGCGAGGCGCTCCACGCGACCGCCATCGCGACAGACCGTGGCGCTTGCGCCTTCACCGGTCCGGCGGGGACGGGCAAGTCCACGCTGGCGGCGTCGTTCGTGAAGGTCGGTTACAAGCTCCTGTGCGACGACTGCCTCGCGCTCGAGGATCGCGGGACGATAGTCGCGATGCCCGGTTACCGCGGTCTGCGGCTTTGGCTTGACGCACTCGAGGCGATGGGCGGTGAATCCGGGATGTTGATGCGGGTTGCGGGATACACGACGAAGTCGCGCTATCTGGGTTCCGGCGACGTCGATCATTTACACGACCAGCCAAATCCGCTGCTACGGATCTATTCACTTCATCGAGCGCAGGAGGGCTAGGGCGCAGGCGACTCCGCGCCACACATCGAGAATCTCTCGGGCTCGCAACCTCTGATGGAGTTGCTCGAAAAGACTTACCGGCTCGACATCGCGGACAAGAAGATGCTTGAGCGACAGTTTCGTTTCCTCGCGCAAGTGGTGGCGCAGGTGTCGGTCAAGCGGCTTTATCTTCCCGACGATCTGAGCGCCCTGCCCGCCGTGCGCGAAGTAATACTGCGTGATATCCACGCGTGACTTCGGGACGGGTCTTCCGTCCGACCAATAACCTCATTCGGTCTTCGGAACTCGCGCCGAAGAAACTCCCTGTCGCGAATCGGGACACCATGTTATGCGCTGAACAACGCCGCCTGAGAGCACGCACCCGAGCCCGTTGAGCGGCAGCACGCAGCTGTCCCGTGCCGTCACCAAAATAGGAAGTTTGGCTTCCCTCCGATCCAGCGCGATGCTAACGCTTTTCGATTAATGAAAAGTTCCAAGTTACCGCTTGTCTCGTTCCTGTTTGTAATTGGAATCGTATCCCTGGTCGCCACGCCCCAGGCGTGGAGTCGCAATCTGCGGCCGGCTCAATTGACCGCGCACGTGATCCAGCGCCCCGACCCGATGGTCGCCTACGGAAAGGCCTACCTGGTCTATGAACTGTTGCTCACAAACTACGACGCGGCTGAGGTCGACGTGCGTAGTCTTCGTATAACCGATCCGGACAACAAGGACGTCAGGTTCGATTTTTCGGGAAAAGCGCTGCGCGACATGATGGCTCCCGTCGGGAAGGCCAACAAGGATCTCAATCCGGCGACGATTAAATCGGGCGCGAGCCGTCTCGTATTCGTGTGGCTCAAATTCACAAGCGCCGCCGCGGTTCCACATGACCTCGCACAATCGATCGGTTATCGAGTCAAACGCGACACCGTCACCGGGGGAGAGATTACGCTACCCCCGACGGCCGTGGACGACGCGCCGCCACTCACTATCGGTCCGCCGCTTGAGGGTGGCGACTGGATTGCCGAAGGCGCACCCTCCAATACGTCGTACCATCGCCGCGCACACATGGTGTTCGACGGAGCAGTTAAGTTCGCTCAGCGGTTTGCGATCGATTACGAAAAAATCGGACCTGACGGAACGACTTACTCAGGCAATGAGAGCAAGAACCGCAGTTACTATTGTTACGGCGCCAAAGTCATTGCGGTTGCCAACGGCCGGGTGGTCGCGGTGCACGACGGAGTTCCGGAGAACGTGCCGCATTCCGGCAAACGCCCGGTGGAAATGAATACTGAAACCGCCGGTGGAAACTACGTCGCGATTGATATCGGCTACGGACGCTACGCGCTTTACGGCCATCTGATTCCCGGTTCGATCAAAGTGAAGCCGGGCGAAGTGGTCAAGCGCGGGCAGGTTTTGGCGCTGCTGGGCAATTCGGGCAACTCAACCGAGCCTCACTTGCACTTTCAGATAGCAGACGCGCCTTCGTTTCTCGACGCGAACGGCCTGCCCTATATGTACGACAGGGTCGGCGTCATGCCATCACACGTGGTAAACCCGAACGTCGATCCACCGGTCGTGCGTATCACCGGCCCGGTGCATGAATACTACTCAACGATGCTGCTGGAGAATCAGGTGGTCGTCTTCCCGAAATGACCTAGCAGGTAACATGAAAGAGGGGTCGAGCTCCGTCGTAAAATGGTGAGCGTCGAAGTTCACCGTTTGCGAATGATGGAGGAACGACCCCAATGCTGTACGCCGGAGTAGATTACCACAAACGTTACTCGCAGGTGCATGTCATCGACGAACACGGGCGGACCCGAGCCAGCGCCGTAGCCTTATCGGAAGCGCTAAGATCGCGGTCGAGATCGTCACCAAACCTCTGGTTGAGATATCCGATGATGAAACTCGAATCGCCGATTGTGCGACCTTCATGCTCGATATACGGCAGCTTACGCTTGGGCGCCTTGAAAGGGGTCGTATCGACACCGCCCGGGCGCTCCTGTTAACCATCTTCAGATGGGTTTCGAGTTTCAGACAGAACGGGCTTATCGACGGCAGCCCCCATCCGCTTGGTAGCGCATGAACGATCAGCTCCTCATGGCCAGCGCGCGCATTTTCAACCGTATTCATGCCGCGACCTTATGAAAGAGGAATCGCTATTACCAGATCCATCCTCTGCCGGCTTTTACTCACTGCTTAGAGGAATTTCCATTTTGGAAACTGCGGCAGCATCTCATTAACACCCGGCAGGCGGCAAGCACAAAATGCTGCGGGGTTTTGAGTGCAAGGAAACCGCTCCCGTGCTGACCAAATCGTGCCGAGATTTTCACCTGCGACTTGTGCTAATGAGAAATAATTCCTCGACGGTACCGCACACTCATGGTCATACGGGAAGTAAACGAACGATCTCTTGCAGAATTCGTTCGACAGAAGATAGCCGCGGGCTGCACGGCCCTGTCGCGCGTGATTTCTCACACAATTGACCTATCTCGGGGCAGATTCTTCCTGATAATGCCTGAAGGCTTCGCGCCGGAACGAGTCGAACACTGGAATTGGGATCCGGGCCACTTCAAATCTCAGATGGCGGACGAGGTTCTCCGTCTTTTGATTGAAGCCTATTTAAGAACACCCGGAAATCGGGTGCTGATTCAGGATTTTGAAAAGAAGCCATCGGACCCGCATTTCGAGGACGATCCGCTTCGCGCGTTGTTGTACGGCGAGGAACCATACTGGGAACTGCATAGATCGGATATCTCACAAGCCAAGATCCAAGAGTGCATAAG
>JBJKQX010000369.1:0-7987 GCA_046704965.1 Binataceae bacterium (SeqCode) | reverse complement strand
TCCGCTCCGCAAAGGCGCTGACCGACACCGGAAATCCGACCCTTCCGCAGTTGGCGTTGATCGATTTCATACGCCAGGGCCATTTCGAACGGCACGTGCGGCGGATCAGGGCACGAAACGCCTCGCGCCGCGAGGCGCTGCTGGAGGCGGTCACGCAAAATTTCGGCGATCGGGTGACGGTCGGGGGCGAAAACGCCGGCCTGCACGTTCTGTTGTGGATGCGCGACGTCCCGTTCAGTCGTACGGCAGAAGTGCGGGAGCGGGCGCGCCGGTTGGGTGTCGGCGTGTACTCGGTGGGACCTTTCTATACGTCATCTCCGGATCGGGTGGGTCTCGTCATCGGCTATGCGTCGCTGACCGAAGCTGAAATTCGCCACGGAATCCGACGGCTCGCCACGGCCGTTGCGTCGCTGTGACCTCGCACGGCCGCATCGAATCGCCACGTATTCGCCTTCCGGCGCCGTATCAGGAAAGTGCGAATTTGCGCTCCTTGTCGGTCCACGGCGGCGACTTGCTTATCGCATCGAGCACCTGTTCAGGCTCGTCCACGGCCACCCACATCTCGCGGTGACGCTCGTGCATAAAGTGCAGATCAATTGAGCGCTCGAGTTGACTGAACAGAGGGTCGTAGAAACCCGCAGTGTTCACTATCACGATTGGGCCGAAATAAAGCCCGAGGCGTTTCCAGCTCATCGCCTCGAACAGCTCCTCCCAGGTTCCGGTCCCGCCCGGTAGCGCGATAACGGCATCGACTTCCTGAATCATCAGCCGCTTGCGCTCGTGCAGATCGTTGACGAGGATCAGTTCGGCGAGCCGCGAGTGGCCCCATTCCAGATCGTCCATGAAACGCGGAAGCACTCCTATCACGCGCCCGCCTTCGGACAGGGCACCGTTCGCCAGTGCGCCCATCGAACCGACCTTTCCACCACCGTAAACGACTGTTATCCCGTTGCGGGCGAGGAATTTTCCCAACCGATTAGCCGCGTCGTGGTAGAGAGGATCGCACTGGCGACTGGACGCACAATACACGCAAACTCGTTTGATAACGGCCATACAATTACGAGCGTAGTTCATGGTTCGCGATTTCGCCAGATATGCCTTGGATGGCAAACGAGGTCATCGCAGTCTTCGGAGAAGCTATTAGAAGCTGCAAAATGCAATGCGCTATAAGCGCAGATTAATTTATTCAGAATGCGACTCGATGCCAGAATGGAAGGCATACGACACCACTTGCTGCGAACTTGAAATATGACAGCTTGGTAACGTGTTGATGTATGGGATGTTATAGCCTCTTGATTTAGCTAATTTCATCTTCATAATGTCTGATTAGGCTCAAGCAGGTACAAGCGCCCCCCCCTGATGCTTCATGTATCGAAAGTCTCGTCTCGTATGACACCTGGTCCTTTACTTATCGCTTTGATGACTCTATTATGCTCCACGCATCCAGCTGTGAATCTGAAGTCCGGTTATGTGCGGCATTTTACAATGGCCGGCAAATCGGCACTCGAGCAGCGAAGGACCGTATACGAAAGAGCACGTAGAGAGGAGAGCACAAAAGGAACATTAGCCGGTTCCTTGAGCGAGGGCGGCTCCGTGGGGGAGCCTTAACCGGGGCGGCCAGAAAGCCATCCTGAAAAAGGACGGACGGTCGTGAGAAGGGCACGCACAGTTTTCGTCGGTCGTGACAAAGAGACCGAGGAGCTGCTGGCGGGGCTGGAGGATGTTGCTGAGGGGAATGGCAGACTCTTCGTTATCGATGGTGAACCAGGCATAGGTAAAACACGACTGGCCGAAGAGCTGACGGTTCACGCTCGCAAGCGTGGAGTGCTTCCTCTTTGGAGTCGTTGCTGGAAGGAATCGCAGGCACCTGCTTACTGGCCGTGGGTTCAGCTGGTGCGCGCATGCCTGCGTGCGGCGGAAGGAAGCGAGATCGTTTCGCTGGCCGAGCCGGCGATTTCAGATATAGCCCAGGTACTGCCCGAAGCATGTGAATCGGGCTTCGAGTTTAGAGGTCGCCGCGACGAGGCAAGCGGCGATCTTGAGCAGGCTCGTTTCCGCCTGTTCGACGCCGTATTGGCGCTGTTTCGACTCGCGTCGAGCGCGCGACCGCTGATGCTGGTCATGGATGACCTGGGAGCTGCGGATCGCGCGTCGTTGTTGCTACTGCGTTTTTTCGCGCGCGAGCTCCATGGTTGTCGTATCCTGCTTGTGGTTACGTATCGGGATGCCGAGGTAAGAGGCTCGCCGGCGCTTGCCGAGGCGATAGGGGATCTTGCCCGCGAGGGAACTCATATCAAACTGCGCGGCCTCGATGCCGCAAACGTCGGCAGTCTGATCGAGGCGCAGACCGGTGGGCATCCCGGAACCGAGACTCTCGAGGAAGTGTGCCGGGCGACCGGCGGCAACCCGTTCTTTGTCCAGTCGCTGGCTCAGAACGTCCCGCCCGAGGCGCTTGCCGCCATAGAGGGCGGATGGCCGGGCGTAAGCCGGCCCATGCTTGCAAGCGGTCTCGGTGCGGCGATTCGTGCCCATCTTGCCCCGCTTTCCGAGTATACCCGGAAACTTCTGATCGTAGCGGCCGTCGCCGGGCGTGAGTTCGAGGCGGAGTTGCTCCAGAAAGCGACGAACCTGTCCGCCAAAGACCTTTTCGAGAAACTTTCCGAAGCCGAAGGCTACAGTTTGCTTGCGGAACTACCCGACGCGCCGGGTCGCTACCGATTCGTTCATACGCTGGTCCGTGACGCGCTTTATGACAGCGTGCCGGGAATTGAACGCGCCAACCTTCACAATCGTATTGGCGAAGCGCTGCATGCAATGTACGGAGACGGCTCGCAGGCTCCGTTTGGAGAACTTGCCCATCACTTTTTCGAGGGCGCGCGGACGGGTTCCTGCAGCCGTGCCCTGGACTACGCCGAGCACGCGGCGGAACGCGCCAACGCGCAATCGGCCTTCGAAGAAGCGGCGCGCTGTTACCAGATGGCGCTGGCCGCAATGAAAATGAGCGGCCGCGTGGATGAGCGGCGGCGATGCGAACTGCTTCTGGCTATGGGCGAGGCGCAAAATCGCTCGGCCGATTACGCGGGCGCGCGCGACACCTTTGTGCGTGCCGCAGAACTGGCCACTCGCCTTGGCAACCGTGACATGCTCGCTCATGCGGCGCTGGGATATCCCGGACTGCAGTGGGGCGCGTCGACCGAAGCGAATGAGGAATCCATCCGATTGTTGGAAGGGGCGCTGCGCGCCTTTACGGATGGTGATGATCCGTGGCGGGCGATGCTGATGGCGCGGCTTGCCTCGGAGCTCTACTATCGTCCGGCTGACGCCGTGCGGCGCGAAAAGCTTGCGACCAAAGCGGTTGAGATGGCGCGAAAGGTCGGCGACAAGCGCGCCCTGCTTGCCATCCTGGGCCATCGTGATCTCACGCTGTCGGGCCCGGACACACTCGATGCGCGGTTGCGCAACGCGCAGGAGATGTTTCAGGTCGCCGATGATATCGGAAGTGACATAGGGCGCTACATGGCGCTTCTTTCGCGCGCCATTTATTACCGCCACGTGGGTGACCTCCAAAGGGCCGAAGCAGAGGCCGAAGCGATGGCCCTGGTGGCCAGGATGACCGGCTTGCCGGTGTGCAACTGGGGTGTGCAGTGCTTTGCGGCATACCGTGCCCTGATGCAGGGGAGATATGCCGAGGGCGAAGAAATCGGCCGCGAATGCCTCAACTTCGCGGAGCGAATCCGCGGCGGCGACAGTGACGATTTGTTCTGGCCCGCGATGATCGATGTGATGCGCGAGCAGGGCAGGCTGGAAGAGATCGAGCCGATGGCCGCCCACACGGTCCATCGACGTCCCACGCTGCCCGCTTTCCGTGCGCTTCATGCGCTCATCAATTGCGGGCTTGGGCGCATGCAGCTTGCGCGCATGGATTTCGACCTGCTTGCGGTTCGCGATTTCACCGATCTTCCGCGCGACAACACTTTTCTTGCCTGTGCGGCTTCACTCGCGCAGGTGTGCGCGGAACTTGGCGACCGCCGACGCGCCGGTCAGCTTTTGAAGATGTTGTCGCGTTACGAGGATTTGATTGCGGTGTTCGGCCCGCTCGGATCCTTCGGCTCGATGGCGCGATACCTGGGGATGCTCGCGGCAACCGCGGCGCGTGAGGAAGAAGCCGACGCGTACTTCAAGAAGGCTATCGAGTGCAACTCGCAGGTGAATGCGCGCCCCTGCCTTGCCTACACGATGGTCGATTACGCCGCGATGCTGATTAGCGGAGGCTCGCATCGGGATCTTGCCCGAGCAAGTGAGTTTCTGGCCTCGGCTCGCGAGATTGCGGGCACAGTTGGAATGAACGTGCTCCGCGTCCGTATCGACGGACTTGCCCGTGAAGCGGAGAGGGCCGTTGCAACGGAGACCGCCGGCGAAGTTGCCGCGCTGAGCGTGGTGAACGGCCAGAGCAACAGCGCCGAGGCCGGCCGTGTGTCATCTTCGCGGCCACGGGTGCTCGAACTGGTCAGCGACCATCGCGGTCAAAGGCGCGCGGGTCCGGCTCCGTCCTCGCGAAACAGCGAACCGACTCCAGCTCCGGCAGACGGCATGCCTTCGGGCGCGGCGACGAGTCACGCGGTTTTCCGGCGCGACGGCGACTACTGGACCATCTCATACGAGGGTCGGGTGTTCCGCCTCAAGCACGTAAAAGGCCTTGATTGCCTCGCCTATCTGCTCGCCCACCCGTCCACCGAAGTGCATTCATCCAATCTGGCGGCGGTCATGAACCGTCTCGCTTCCGCGGGCGCCGAGACTCATCGGTCAGCCGGCGCGACGGAGCATACGGCGAACGACCTGGGTGACGCAGGTCCCATTCTCGACGGAGCGGCAAAGGCTGCCTACAGGCAACGATTTGTCGACCTGCGCGAAGAACTTGAAGAAGCCAAGCAAATGAACGACTTCGATCGCGCGTCGCGGCTGGAGGAGGAGATCGACTTCCTTACCGCGGAGTTGAGTCGCGCGGTTGGTCTGGGAGGCCGCGACCGCCGCGCTTCGTCGTCAACCGAACGTGCGCGCCTCAATGTGACCAAGGCAATCAAATCGGTGCTGACTAAGATTGCGCAAAACAATCGCAACCTGGGACATCATCTGACTGCTACTGTAAGAACCGGCACATTTTGCAGCTATATGCCGGATCCTCGCTCACCGATTTTCTGGGAAATCGGCTAAGCAAGCCCTCCGCACGCTGTTAAAATTCTGGGGCTACGCAGTGTCTACTGACGTTCAAGTAGGCAATGGCGGGCAAATTCAAGATTCTGACCGTATTTTTGGTATATTTTGACATAAAATATGATTCTCTCGGCTTGGTAAGGCTTTTCGTGCCACTACATGGCACAACTGTGCCACTTTGTTTCACGCCTGCTACATGAGCGCTGTGGAGGTCCCTAGGCCTCCGCACTGCGCAAAGGCGAAATTACGCCAGAAACAGGAGGAACGAGAAGTGAACGGAATTCTTACCAGGATGTATGTGCGGCTGACGGAGCGCAAAGGTCAGACCATGGGTGAGTATGCCCTCATCATGGCTGGAGTCGCAGTGGTTGCCTTTGCGGCGTACAAGCTTTTGGGCAATGACATCTCCCTGTTGATGACCAACATCGCCGGAGATCTCTAAGCCGCATACCCGTGTCCACAACCGGTCTCGGCGGCGCGCGCTGGTCGCTCGCCGCCGCCGGGACAACCTACGCAGGGAGCCAGACCAAAGTGTTCGAAAGATTACGCCACCGACTTCGCGGATTCCGTGGTCAGACCATGACCGAGTACGTGATGATCTTTACGGCTGTAGCGATTCTCGCTTTTGCCGCATACAAAACTCTCGGCAACGACGTTTCGAGCTATATCACGACGGTGGCGGGCTTCATCAAAGGCGCATGAAGAGTTTCATGCGCGATGCCTTCTCGATGGGTTATTGGGAGGGCGCCAGGTTGTAACCATGCACAACAAATCCAACGATTGCCCACGGTCAACCAAACTGCGTGGCCGCCATGGATCGGGGTCAGGTTTATTTGCCCGGGGGCAGGCGGTGGTTGAATTTGCGATCATCTCTGGTGTCGCCATTATCCTTCTGGTGGTCGGCATCCAGTTCGCGCTTATCGGACAATGCGCTCTCGCGGTCACCCAGTTGAGCTATACGGCCGCACGCTACGCCTCGGTGCATCCCGACACCGTTACTAGCGTGAGCGACATGTCAGGCTACATACTCCAGGTCGCCTCGCCCACGTTGCTCAATGACGGTGTCAACCAGGGTACGGACGGTCTTACCGTTACGATGCCGAAGGGGTCGTGCCCGACGCCGAACTCTTTTGGGCAGCCAGTGGAGATTACCGTCACATATCAGCTGGTCAGCAAGATTTTTCTGCCCAACCCGTTTTTGGGCATTTCGTTTCCATCCCAAGTCCAGTCCACGCAGACGGCTTTTTGCGAAGGATGAAGGAGATAGATGATGAAGCGGCCGTTTGGATTTTTTCTGATCGCAGGGATCGCCGCGCTGTGCGCCGCGCTGCTTGTGTACAAGGCTTTGGAGAAGCGCGAAGCGGAGGTCAAGCAGGCGATGGTTCACACGGTGAACATCGTCATCGCGGCAAAAAATCTGCCGCTTGGCGCCAAGGTTGACGCTTCATCCCTGAAGCTGGCCAGGTGGCCACGCAAGGATGTGCCGCCGGGCTCGTTCACCGATCCCGGCCCGGTGATCGGCGCATTCGTAAAGAGTTCCTTCGTAAAGAACGAGCCCATCGTTTCGTCCAAGCTGTTCATGGGACAGAAGACGGCCGGGGTGTTGCCGTTGCTGATTCCCGCCGGAATGCGCGCGATGTCGGTGCCGGTTGACGACGTGAGTGACATCTCCGGTTTCGTGCTGCCCCGCGCCCATGTGGACGTGCTGGTTGCCATGCGGTCTGGCAACGGTCAGCAGCCAATTTCCAAGGTCGTCCTTCAGGACGTCGAAGTTCTTGCCGTGGCACAGGAGATCGAGGGCAACAAGGACAAACCCAAGCTGGTGAAGGTTGTGACGGTGCTGGTGACGCCGCTCGAGGCTGAACGCCTCGCACTCGCAAGTCGCGAAGGGCAGCTTCACCTCGCGCTTCGAAATTACAACGACAACAAGATTGTGCTTACGCCCGGCATCGACATCGCACAGATGCTGAGTGCCTACACGCCCAACCTTCCGACTCTGACCGCGCAGCGAGCGCCCCGCCACGTGCGTGCACGGATCAGGCGTCTGAAGACTTTCCACGTGCAAATCATGCGCAACGGCAAAAACTCGCAGACGATATCATTCGTACACGAGGCCGCCGCAACCCAAGCGATCGAAAACGGCTTCCAGCCCGTAAGGACTGCCTCTGCGGCGAAGTCGCAAACGCGCGTAGCGTCGCGGTCGCATACTCCTGGGCAGCATCGCGCGCAGGTGGCCGCGGCTGCTTCGAACGCTACCGCAGGGACGCCGGCAAGCTCGCCGAGCGCAGTCTCCGCCGCAGCCTATGTTCCTACGCCGAAGACTATCAACATCCCGTAAGGTGAGAAGCCATGAAAGCCACGCGAAATCTAATCGGAAAGCTGACCGGATCGCTCCTCATCCTCGGGTTGCTCGTATTGCCCGCGAGCGCAATGGCGGCCTCAAACAGTGCAAAGGTTGAATCGCTAACGCTGAACGCCGGGCAGAGCAAGGTGATCAGCGGTTTGAAGCGCTCGGCGACTCCGGGCGTGGAAGTAATTTCGAATCCGCACGCGCTGGTGGTGCACAGCGAGGAGCCGGGCAAGCTGATTCTGCTGGGTGCGGAGACGGGCGAATGGAAGATCTCGGTCGAGCAGGCCGACGGTCAGAAAGTGACCTACGACGTCACGGTCCACGCGATACGCGACGCCTCCAACCCGCTCAAGCCGGGCACGGCGCCTGCCGCGATTACCGATAACACCACGGCGGCATCGTCCCCGTCGGCGCATCCGCTTGATT
>JBJKQX010000368.1:0-2957 GCA_046704965.1 Binataceae bacterium (SeqCode) | reverse complement strand
GTGGCGACTACGGGCAGACCGAGCTTTTTGCCGATATCGCTGATGGCTTCGTTGTAAGGGCGATGGAGCCGGTTGTCCTGAAGTTCGAGATAGAAGCGCCCGGGAAAGGTCTTCGCGTACCATTCCGCGACTTCGCACGCCTTGTCGAAGCGATCGGCGCGCAGCGCGCGGGCCAGCTCGCCCGACAGGCATCCGGACAGCACGATAAGCCCGTCGGACAGTTCGGCGAGGATGTCGCGGTCGATTCGAGGCTTGTAATAAAGGCCGTCCTGGTAGGCGGTGGTCAGCAGGCGGCAGAGGTTGCGATAACCCTTGGCGTTCTGCGCCAGAACGATCAGATGGTAGTTGCCGCCGCCGTCGAAATCGTCGCTACGGGGCGCCTGGCTGCGGTCGGTGCGCTTGCCCGGCGCGAGATACGCCTCGCATCCGATAATGGGCTTGATTCCGCGTTCGGTCGCTTTGCGAAAAAACTCGACCGCACCGAACATGTTGCCATGATCGGTGATCGCCATCGCCTCCATCCCGGAGGCCTTGGCATGGTCGAGCAGCGGACCAATCTTGTTGGCTCCGTCCAGAAGACTGAACTGTGTGTGGACGTGCAGATGGACGAAACTCATCGCGGACGCGCCCTCCCCTCCGTTCACGCCCGCGTCCCAGTCGCGCTCCGACTCCGCGCGGCCGGACACCGGCGGCCTCCATTGTAGCGTCTCGCCCCGCGCCCGTCGGAAGGCGCATTGCACAGGGCGACGCGGTGATTCTCGCGCAGGTCGGGGCTCGATGCCAAGCCCGGCGCGTCCGGATTCCTATTCTTTTTCTTTCGCGCCGCCTCCCGCGGCGGGAGCGGCCGCGCCCTCGGCTGCCGGTGCGGCAGCGCCTTCCGCGACACCTTCGGCGCCTGCAGCGGCGGCAGGAGCCTCGCTGACCGTCGGGGGCAGAATAGTCACGACCGGAAGATCGGCCTCGTAGATTGGCGTCACGTTGCCGGCGAACTGGAGCGCGGAAATGTGGACGACGTCATGGATGCCGAGTTCGGTAACGTCAACCTCCACCGCCTCGGGAATTTCAAGCGGCAGGCACTCGACTTCGACCTCGCGCTCAAGCGGCTGAAGAATTCCGCCGAGGGCCACTCCGACAGCACGCCCCGTGAACCTGATCGGAATCGAGACGCGGATGGTGTGCGAGAGGTCGACCTCGTAAAGGTCGGCATGGAGGATGTCGCGCGAAACCGGAGTGCGTTGCACGTCCCTCAGGATGATATGCTTGCCGTCGATATCCGGCGAGCTCGACTTGAGGCGGATAATCCGGCTCGTCGAGGAATGCGCGATGCGGTCCTGCAGATCGGCGGCACCAACCGCGACCGCGACAGCGGGCGTTTGGGGTCCGTACAGGACTGCCGGGATGCGGCCCTCGCGTCTTAACTGATTAACAAGACCCTTGGGCCTGTTTTGCCTTTTTTCGCAGACCAGTTCTCCGGTTTCCATTGTTTCCTCGGTAGCACGAACTTGGCCGCCGCTCAGTTGAAAAGCGAGCTGACCGACTCTTCATTATGAATGCGGCGAATCGCTTCCGCCAGCAGGCTGCCGACCGAAATAACCTTCAAATTGGGCAGCTCGGCCTGGGCCTTGGCCTTGAGCGGAATCGTGTTCGTGGTGATTATTTCCTTGATTACAGACTTGCTCAGCCGATCGCAGGCCGGGTCGGAAAGAATCGGATGGGTTGCGCAGGCCAGCACCTCGCGCGCGCCCGCGTCAGAGACCACCCGGGCCGCCTCGGTGATGGTGCCGGCGGTGTCGATCATGTCGTCGACAAGGATCGCCACCGTATCCTTTACTTCACCGACCAGACGCATCTCGGCAACCTCGCTCGCGCGGCGGCGGCGTTTGTCGATGATGGCGAGGTCGGCGTTGAGCCTGCGGGCGAAAGCGCGGGCGCGTTCGACGCCACCGGCGTCGGGCGAAACCACAGACACCTTATGACCGTCTACACGCTTGCGCAGATACTGTATCAGCACCGGCATCGCGTAGAGATTATCGACCGGGATATTGAAAAAGCCCTGTATCTGACCGGCGTGCAGGTCGACGGTAAGCACCCGCGACGCACCCGATGTGGTGATCAGGTCTGCCACCAGCTTAGCGCTTATCGGAACCCGCGGTGCGACCTTGCGGTCCTGCCGCGAGTAGCCGAAATACGGGATGACGGCGGTGATTCGTTTGGCCGAGGCGCGCCGGAAGGCGTCCGTCAGCAGCAGCACCTCCATCAGGTTTTCGTTCGGAGGTGTACAGGTGGACTGGAGCACGAAACAATCGCCACCGCGAACGTTTTCGCGCACCTCGATCATGACTTCGCCGTCGGGAAAACGCCCCACTTCGGCCTGACCAAGACGAACGTTGAGATGCTCGCAGACTTCGCGCGCAAGCGCCGGGTTTGAGTTACCCGTAAATATCTCGAGTTCGTCTTTGGCTTGCTCCGACATCTTTCTCTTGCTCTCCGCCGACCCTCTCTAACGGAGGGCATTTTAATGCCTGCTCATGGCTGGGCGGGAAGGACTCGAACCTTCGAATGCCAGGTCCAAAGCCTGGTGCCTTACCAGCTTGGCGACCGCCCAGCGTCCTCGTATGCTGCCGGACACGACCTCCGTGCCGTGACGCTGATGCTATCCAATATCCCAACCGGACGGGAATTGCCCGTTCGGTAGCGCTTTTGATTCGCAGGGAAATACGTCCTTGCCTGTCACGCCAGACCTGGAAGCGCCTTGCAACGCCATCAGCCGGAAATCAACTAAAACATTTCTGCGTTGAGCGGCATAGGGATGTTAATGTCGGCGTTTAGGGCTGTCAATCCGATGTTCAGCGGCGCAGCCCCTGGCGTGCCATAGCCATAGCAAGGGGCTTCGCCCACGATTTCGCGCGTCACGGCTCATGCGACCGAAGTTGCGACGAAAACCCGCGCCTCGGGAG
>JBJKQX010000367.1:0-4583 GCA_046704965.1 Binataceae bacterium (SeqCode) | reverse complement strand
GCTATATCGAGTTCGCAAACGACCTCAGCCGGTTCATTGAGGTTTGCGTGCGGCGCGGCGTTTGATAATCGGGGAGACTACTGGAATGCAACGACACGCTCAAGTGGCTTCACAGAAACAGATCGCGCTCGAACTCGAGCCGATGGTTAGCCCGTCGAGTGACTCGGCCTTGCGGGCGGCCTACGTGCGCTTGGAACTCTCGCGGTTTCTTAGTTTTGAGCAAGCCATGTCCGATCCGACTTACGCGATCGGCATACGAAATCTGGCCGATGCCATCGCACGCCGGGAATCGGCCGAGCAGATTGCGGCCATTTTTGCAAACGATCAAGCGAATTACAGACTTCAGTTCACGCAGGCCTTTCGCGCCGAGCTGCGCGCTGCGATTTCTGCGCGTAACGAGGAGGCCGCCGATGCTTCGTAGGCTCTACCTCGCTTGGCGCTTATACGCCCGGCTGCATTACTCCTGGCATCTTGCCTGGCACAAGGCAGTGCGTCCGCGTTAGCGAGCCAGCACTGGCGCTCAGCGTGAGTTCACACAAGCCACGGCAATCCGTGAATCCGAGTTCCGGGCGCCGACGTCGGCGGGACCCAGCATGGTCGGTTTGGTCCCAGGCCATGGTTGATGGGACAGAAATCCACGTGGGATAGCGGATCCGGCGCTCATCAAGGCAGTTATTGCCTTGGTCATGTAATGTGAGCTTGCGTATGTGCCCTGATGCCGGTCTGGGCGACGACGCTGTCGCGCTACGGATTACGCGCAACAGGACGACCGGCCGGGGGCCATTTGTGCGTATGACGCGTCCATACTGCCGGATTGCGCATTCGGGCTTGCAAGTAGACGGCGTCCCGGGCAGCGAGGATCGTGATGTCCTTGCCTGCGAATCGCTGCGCTTGACTGACGTGACGGATCCCGCTGTGGCGGTGCTCGTGGTTATACCTGTGCTCGAACGCGAATCCCACGAGCGCCTGCTGCCGTGGAAAGCCCTTTCAGCGCAGTTTATCAGTTGTCAGCTCAGAAATTCTGTCCAACTAAACCGCGGCCGGCTCTTTGCTCGCTATTAGGGGAATCGACAATGTTCAAAAGTGTGTCGATTTTCGGTATCATTTCGGGGCATTATCGCGGTGTTTCTTGGCGCCGGTATCGATGCCCCCTGCTTTAGCGAGGTTAGTCTTCGTTGGCTTTGCATCCTAATCAGAAAGAACCATTTTCGGGGACTCCTTCAGCAAAAGGATTACACCATGCAACATTTGCCGAGAGCGTTGGGATGAGTGATCGTAACGAGAGCCCTGGTTTAGATGAGCCGGACCTCTACGCCGAGCACAGAAAATGTATTGAGTTGGCGGACGAGCTAAATGCTGCGCTCATTGAAGGAGCATCAAAGATATACGTTCAGGACCAGGTGCACCGCTTATTGGCACTGGTAACAAGCCATTTCCGGCATGAGGAAGAATTATTTGCCCGATACGGTTACCGTGATGGCCCGCGTCATTGCGAGCGACACTTAGAGATTCTGACAAAGTGTCAACAATTTGTGGATAAGCTGAACGAATCGGCGCCCCGTCTAGTCTGGACAGAGTACGGATCGCTTATTGGGCGGATGCTAGAGGACCATTTAGAAGAAGATCGGGTGATGTTTGGAAACTGATTCTTCAGCTACTTACGCGCTCGGGTGCATACTTCGCGATACCGAAACTAATCCAACCTCCCCGGGAGTTGCTAAGGAAATCAGGTTGCCGGACCTGCAACGCGTCGAGAATGCGTTAAGAACGGGCACCAAATCTCTGCACGTTTCGACAAGGCATAGGCGGCCGATTCGTGCCGCTTGGCGCATGCTGGGCCTCGTCTGCCCGAATGCTACGCAGCACGGCCCATAAGTGATCGAGCCGCGCAAGCCGCGACGGACCTAAATGGTTCTCACGCCGCCTGCACTATCCGGCGCACGCGGCGCCGATCTAGCCACCAAGCGAGGATAGGCAGCATCGCAAAGCCCCCCGGCAGCACCACTACTGCAATGTATGGGCTGAGGTTAGAAAGCCGTTTGAGGTGCTCAGTGAGTTCACGCTTGTCCTCCTTGCTCCAGCGTAGCTTGTTGCGCGGTTTCATCAGGAGCGGCATCAAACCCTTAACTTGGACGAACTCCTCCAGCATGTGCCTGCGCTCCCGCTCCATAATCGCGACAAATTTGCGTAGCAGCAAGGGTGATTGCGCAATACGGGGCGTGATCTTCAATTTCCGCATGGCTTACTTTCTTCTTCCCGCTAAATCGTTGTGGCTATTGGCTCCCCTTCGTAGGCACGTATCAAACTATGCGCATTCCACAGGAAGCAGGATTCAGGCGAATATTACAGGAGGTCCGCGCGTGGACTACGGCACCCAATGCACCGCGGAGGACTTCCTCAACCAGGTCAAGTTCTGGAGCATCGCGCCAAGCTTCGCCTTCCTCGCCGAGCCGCAGACCAACGGCGTGGCCGAACGCTTCAATCGGACGTTGATCAATGGGAAATTCCAGAGATTATAACTTTTGTTCCCGGCATAGCTTCGACAGCAAAAACAGGCAGTTGCCATTGAACGTCAGCTTCTTGATCTATCGAACTAACGCGACGCAAAGCGGAAATCGAGGGTGTTCACAGAGCGAACGTTTGTCGTGCTCGGTCTTCGTCGCGCTTCGACTTCTGCGAGGCGCCAGCGCCATCTGCATATAACAATAATTCACTCATTGCGTCCTTTAGACGATGTTTGTCCGAATCGTCTATCGGCCTACCGAACTGCAGCGCGGCTAAAACCTTGGCGGGTGCCGGCATCAACTCGGTACGACACCGGTTGAACTTCTGCACCGCCACATCGAACGAGTCCAGCCGCTTCGATTCGATACTCCGCCGAAAATCCGAAAGCTCTGCGTCGTGCCGTGCCCATGCCTCGGCCATGAATGCGTGCGCATCCAGCTTATCGACCTGAGCAATTGCATCCACAAACACGGAGCGAAAGCGGGCGGCGGCTATGCGCCTGGCCTCGGCACGTCTTCGCGGAATAACGAAGAAATCTATCGAAACGACAATCACAGCCGCTGCGCCAGCCAAAGCGACGGGAATCCAGAATGGCATCATCTATTGTCGCGGAAGGAGCGGGACGAGCGCATGTACCTGGAGCGACAACACGTGCATCGAACGAGTACGCGATCGTCGGCCACGCGCATATTTCCGTCAATCCCAATCCGAGCGCATCAGGCCGTGCGCACGTGAATATTTGGCACCACATATTTGGCGCAACCTACCGGTGCGACAGGGGTAAAAGCTGATGGCGCATCGCGTCGCACGCTACTATCGAAAAAATCCACGGTAGCCGGATACGTTCGTTCCATGCAGCAGTCTCTGCCTTCGCGGTTGTGCTTGGCCTTTGCGCGTGAGGGGCACTACAATTGGGCGGCCCGAATCGGAGTGTCGGACATGTTCTGTAAACCAGCTACGTCGCGCTTTACTCAAGTGTTAAAGTCGGTTGCATTCCGTCCCCGGCCTTCGATAGCTTTGCCATGTTTAATAATTGAGCCCTCGCGCGGACGGGAAGTCAATTGTGCTCGCATTGATTTTGCAACATTTTACTTTCTGGCCGTCCTGTCCTACACAAAATCATGGAGCCACGAAAGGGCTTCTCTCCAGGACCCGAACGACCTCACATTGCGCTGACCGCTGTCGGCCAGAAACGCGATAAGGATTGCCGTCGAACGCGAAACCGCGCTACCGCTAGTAACGATGGCAATTCGTCCGCTGAATCGGTCCGTCAGGAGCCGTAATACGGACGCAATCAATTGCTCATCGCCGGGTTGGGGTTCCGTTGACACCCCAGTTACGTCGATAAGAATATCGCATCGTTTGGGGAGGGACGTATCGCCTATTGCGCGCTGAGCAGCCTCATGCCGATCTTGCACCGATATTTCGCCCGAGCTGACAATAGTTAGGATATTGGCGTGCTCGTCAAATGAATATTCAATGGCCATCCGGGACTTAGCCTTTGGCGAACCTGCTCTTTCTCAAGATGACTGCTCTCCTCGGTTTTGCCGAAAATTTATTACACCGACACGTAGTCCGGTGTGTCGTTGGTCGCTTGTCAATAACGGCGCGAGTCAAGGTAGTTGTCGCCTGTCGGCGCCGGTTGAATTATGATCAGGCGTGGCGGTTGACTTCTGGCCAGGGGTTATAGCCGTTCGTTAAAGGGCGGCATGTGGATAGGTGTAGCGTAATTTCCTAGTTCAGCATCTCCTCGACGATTGGTGGTGGTGTCGGTTGCGCGGGGGAAGCCGCGCAGGGCGTAGCCCGGAGCGGATTTCCCTGGCGCGGCGGCCGCTCAGAACGGCTCGGCCTGCACGGTCGCCTTGCTGCGCTTGCTTTGCTCGCGCGCCTTGATGCGCGGCTTCGCCGTAGCGCTGCTGTGGCGGAAACGATAGGACTCGTTGCCCGTTTCGACGATGTGGCAGTGATGCGTAAGTCGATCGAGCAGCGCCGTCGTCATCTTGGCATCACCGAACACGGCGGCCCACTCGGCAAACGTGAGGTTCGTCGTGATCATCACGCTGGTATGCTCGTAGAGC
>JBJKQX010000366.1:0-8756 GCA_046704965.1 Binataceae bacterium (SeqCode) | reverse complement strand
GTGAGCGTCGAAAAGCGCGCAGGAGAAGTCGTGCCGTTCCTTGATATTGGGCGAAAAACCGGTCTGCCCCAGCACCACGCCCATCTCCTCCGCAATCGCGGCGAGGCGACTGTTCATCACGGCCAGTGTCACCGGGTCGAGTCTCACGCGTGCATCGGACCGGCTCCGCCGAAGGCAAGTAGCGCGAAATCGCGCGGGTCGAAGCCGCGCTCTACTGTTATCACCCGGATGGCGCCTTCCATGTTGGCGTTGACCACGCGAATCACGCCCCGCGCGGCCCGTGCCGGGTCGGTTTTCATCACTCGTGCCAGCGTTCCAATCGCGGTCTCGGCGCGCTCCGGATGGAGCGTCATTCTTCCGCCCAGAAAGCTCTCGGCCACCAGCCGTCCCGCGACCATGTTCGCGTCTGTTACCGTGGGCGCGGTTCCGCGTCCGTAACAGGCGGGTCCGGGATTCGCGCCTGCGCTTTCCGGCCCCACGCGCATCGAGCCTCCCGCGTCCAAACGCGCGATCGACCCTCCGCCCGCGCCCACCGTATGGATATCAACGACCGGGGTGCGCACCGCGTAGCCGTTGGGATGGCTGAGCGTGCGGATTTGCGGGTGTCGATCGAACAGCGAGACGTCGGTCGAGGTGCCGCCCATGTCGAAAGTGATGAAACGATCGGTACCGATAGCCGAGGCTTGAGCCGCGGCACCGATGACGCCCGCGGCGGGACCCGAGAGAATCGTGCGGACGGGTTCAGCGCGGGCTACGTCGAGCCCGATCGCCTGTCCGTTCGACTGCATCACGCGAAGCGCACTGTGTGCGAGTTGACTTCGCAGATTCTCCAGATGGGAGGACATCCGCGGCGCCACGTAGGCGTTGACGACGGTGGTGGAGAGCCGTTCGTATTCCCGATACTCCGAGAGAATCCGATGCGATACGGATACCGGCCGCCCGAGTTTCTCCAGTGTTTCGCCGACCGCGTCCTCGGCGCCGGGATTCGCGTACGAGTGAAGGAGGCATACGGCGAATGCCTCGGCTCCGCTGTCGCGTGCCGCGGCGGCGAGGCGTGAAATCTCGCGGCGGGTGAGCCTGGTAAGCGTCGAGCCGTCGAACAGGGTTCGCTCCGCGACGCCGAATCGCATCGAACGCGCCACCAGCGGTTCGGGGCGCGACGGCGAAAGCGCGTACAGGTCGGTGCGATTCTGGCGTCCGATTTCTATTACGTCTTCAAAACCCGCATTGGTGAACAGCCCCACGCGCGCGCCCTTGCCTTCGAGCATGGCATTGGTCGCGACCGTCGAGCTGTACGTGAGAAGGTCCGCCGGCGCGGCACCGAGCATCTCGGCAAGACCGCTTATCACCGCGCGTGCCGGGTCGTCGGGCGTGGACGGAACCTTGTGGACGAGCAACCGGCCGCCCGCGATTGCGACCAGATCGGTAAAAGTGCCGCCGGTGTCTATGCCCGCCCTGATGACCGGCAGCGATCGCCTCGTGCGCGAGGTGTGGCTCGACTTCGGGCGTCGCGTGCTCACTGGACCTTCAGCAGAATCTTGAAGTTGGGCGCGGTGTTGGCGGTCTTGAGCGCCGCAATTCCGTCATCGAGCGGAAAGACTGCCGATATCAACGGGCGCGGATCGACCTTTCCCTGACGCAGGGCGTCCAGCGCGGGTTCCATCCGGCCGCATCGCGACCCCATCACCGTGATTTCGTTTATTACCACCGGCGCGAGATTCAGATTCGCTCCAGCCGCCGCGGTGCTCTTGAGCACGATAGTGCCGCGCGGACGGACCAGTTCGAGCGCTCGCGAAAATCCCGCATTGCTGCCGGTGCAATCGACCACCACGTCGTATCCGCCTTCAAGTTCGCGCTCATCACGGGCAGTCAACCCGAGGTCCGCCAGAGCGGTCAGCTTTTCCCGATGGTGGCCGCCGACCGTCACGTCATAGTCTTCCGCCGCCAGCACAATCGCGACGATTCCGCCCAGTCGGCCATCGCCGAGGACCAGGATCCGGTAATTACGAGGGATCTTCCATTGTTCCAGGACTTCATAGGCGGCGGCGATAGGCTCGGTGAAGACGGCCAGGTCATCGGGAACGGAGTCCGGCACCGCGTGGAGGTTTTCGTCGGGCAGCGCGAACAGGTCGGCGAAGACCCCGTCGCGATTCAGGATTCCAAGAACAGTCCGGTTTGGACAATGACGCCCGAGCCCGCGCGCGCACATGCGGCATCGCCCGCACGCGGCGTTGATTCCGCCCACGACGCGTCGCCCGATGAGGCTCTTGTCGCCACCATGCACGACTTCGCCGACGAACTCATGTCCGGGAACGCCGCGATAGGCCATGTAGCCTCGCGCAAGTTCAAGATCGGTGCCGCATATACCGGCCATCCGCACCCTGACGATGCTCTCTCCGGGCGACGGCTTTGGTTCGGGGTAGTCGGCTCTCAGCGTCACTCCATTATCGATGACTATCGCACGCATCAGGTGGTTCTCCGGCGAGCGACGCAGCTCGCGACTCCGTCGGGCGGGCGCGGCGCATCGCAAAGCGATTGGTCATTCAAACAAAAAAGCCGCAGGGCAGGCTACCCCACGGCTTGTAAAAGCCGGCAGATGGAAACAGGAAGCGCGTCAGTCGGCGGACTTGCCGGCAGGCTTGTCGGACGCCTTGGTCGAACTGGTTGAGCTTGAAGAGCTGGATGAACTCGAAGAACTCGTCGAACTCGATTCCGAAGATTTGCTTTGCGACGAGCCGTTGGTTTCCGACGATGCTGAACTGGCCGTGCTGCTTCCCTTGTTGGCATAGTCGGTGGCGTACCATCCACTGCCTTTCAGGATGAAGGAACTTCGCGAAAGGATACGCTCGACCTTACTCTTGCACTTGGGGCACTTTTTAAGCGGGCTCTCGGTGATACGCTGCATCACTTCGAAGGTTCCGCATTTATCGCAGTTGTATTCGTATATAGGCATTGTTGAAAACTTCCGGCCAAACCGTAGTGGGACTGCCAAGTCCGCTCTTTTACGTAATCACCGCCTGTCAGGTTGTCAATTGGGCCCAGCCCGTTCGACTTTTATTCGCCGCGACGTTTATCCGATGACAACGACGCCGCCTCAAGGAGTCTTCCGGCGGTTGAGTCCGGGTTCGCGGTGGTTATCCGGACTACCTTGTGCCGTGAACCGCCGCCGCGAACTATCGTAACCGCGGAGCGTGAGACCTTCGTCACTGCGGCGAAAAATCCGATCAGCTCTTCGTTCGCTTTGCCCCTCTCAGCGGCAGAACCCAGGCCGACAACCAATCCCTGTTCGCCGGACTTCATAATGCCGCGTTTGGGAGAGCCGGGGCGCGCAGCCACTTCCACCGTGATGCAATCGGTCCCGGTCCTGAGCCACGGTACTGCCGAGCATGCCTCGCTCGGCCCATGGCCGGGTTTCATGCGAGGCCGTAGACGAGCGCCCGGGTCGCAGTCGGTATCAGATAGACCTGCAAGAACTCGATTATAATGATTACAACAATCGGCGAGAAATCGATTCCGCCGAAGAAAACCGGAAGCCGCTCGCGTATCCAATCGAAGACCGGTTCGGTAACCGAATATATGAAGCGAACGATCGGATTGTAGGGATTGGGCTCAACCCAGGACAGCACAGCCGAGACAATCACGACCCAGAAATAGATCTGGAGAATCTGCTGCAGGACCTGCGCTATGAAAATGACGAGATTATTCCAAGCGTACACAATAAACGACCGGTTAGCGCTTAATAGCCGCGACCAAGTTCCCGTGAGCGATCCGCTGCGGCGCTGACCGCGTCTGCTACGATAGCAGAGAAATCCGCAGCCGCGAATCTGCTCAGGGCGGCTTCCGTAGTCCCCCCGGGCGATGCCACCATTCGGATTAACTCTTCGGGACTGAGCCGGGACAACTGCATAGTATACCGGGCTCCTTCGACGGTTTTAAGTGCCATCCTGAGCGCGAGATCGGGCGGCAGCCCCTGCTTCGCGGCGGCATCAGCGAGAGACTTGACGAACAGATAAACGTACGCGGGGCCGCTTCCGGAAAGTGCGGTGACCGCGTCGAGCAGCTTTTCGTCCTTGAGCGCTACGGCGTCGCCGACCGAGCGAAAAATCCTGAGCGCGAATGTTTCATCGGCCTTCGACGCCCTGCCTCCACGGACTATCGCGGCCATCCCATGCCCCACCATCGCGGGTGCGTTGGGCATCACTCGAATCAGCCTTGCCTGCTTGCCAATCGCGCGCTGAAGACGCGCGAGAGTTATGCCCGCGGCGATAGAGATGAACAGGTGTTTCTCGATCGCGCTCGTCTTGCGCCCCGCGGACGAGCGACGGCCGCCTGCGGTCTCGCCGGTCGAGGATATCTCGCTCAGCACGGACTCCATCTGTTGAGGCTTGATCGCCAGAACGATCGCGCGTGCTTCGTTGAGCACTTCAAGATTATCCGTTGTCGTCGTTACCTTGAGCGAGCGTGAGAGTTTGCGCCGGCGCGTGGCCGAAACGTCCGAAACGATGATGTCCTGCGCCTTGAAGAGCTTGTTCCCGACCATCCCGCGAATAAGAGCTTCGGCCATGTTTCCGCCGCCTATAAAGCCAAGCTTCTTCATTTCACCCGCTCGCCGAATACGGCCCGCCCGACGCGTACCATCGTGGCGCCTTCCTCGATCGCTATGTGGAAATCGTTGGTCATGCCCATGGAAAGCTCGCTTAGCGCAAGGCCGGTGGGGCCTGCAACGCGATCGCGCAGTTCACGGAGCGCCCGAAAATACGGACGCGACCCATCGGGACTGTCGGCAGGCGGCGGGATGGTCATCAGCCCCCTGACGTCGACCCGTTCGCGCACGGCCTCGATCACGCGCTCCAGTTCGTCCGGCGCTACGCCTGCCTTGCTCGATTCGCCGCCCAAGTTTACCTCGATCAGTACTGGCGTCGGATGGCCGGGATGCGTGCGGGCGAGCGCGACGGCAAGGCGCTCGGAGTCGAGCGTCTGAATCAGGTCGAAGGTTTTGGATGCAAGTGCGGCCTTGTTGGTCTGCAAGTGACCGATCAGATGCCACGTCGCATCGACAAGATCGCCCAGCGCGGCGCGCTTGCGTGCCGCCTCCTGAACGTAGTTTTCGCCGAAATCGCGCGCTCCCACGGCGTAGGCAATACGGATCGCTTCGACCGGCTGCGTCTTGCTGGCGAGGACTAGACGCACGCTTTCCGACGACCGTCGTGCCCGACGCTCGGCCGCCGCGACGCTTTCGCGCACCGAGTGAAGTCGCTCAGCAATGTCCTTCTCATCAAGCATCGCGCGCCCGAGTTGTTTGTCACTCTCCCGTCTGTGGCACGATTCCGTAGCGGGCAAGCGCCTCGACCACCTCGTGTATCGGCAGACCCATCACGTTTTCCTTCGAGCCTTCGAACCGCGAGATAAGCGATCCTCCCAGCGCCTGGATTCCGTAAGCGCCCGCCTTGTCCATCGGCTCGCCCGTTGCAACGTATTCAGCGATTTCAGCGGGCGTGAGATCGCGAAAAGTCACCCTACTGACGATTGCCCGGCTTTCGGCGATCTCGTTGTCGTGCGCGAGCGCAAAAGCCGTCACCACGGTATGCGTCCTGCCCGAGAGCCGCGCCAGCATCCGGTGCGCATCGTCGGCGTCGACCGGCTTTTCCAGGATTTCGCCGTCTATCTCGACCACCGTGTCCGCCGCGAGCACTAACGCCTCCGGCCTCTTTCCCGCGACCGCAAGCGCCTTCTCTCGCGCCATCCTGAGCGCGTACACGGACGCCTGTTCATGGTCGAGGCGATATTCCGCCACTCCGCTTTCAACCACCTCGAACCGGATTCTCGCGCGATCGAGAAGGTCGCGTCTTCGCGGAGAGCCCGAGGCCAGAATCAACTTTGTCTTGCTGTCCATCCGTGTATTCCCAGGTTAAACGACCGTGCCAGAGGCGGGAATTGTCCGCAAGAAGCGCCGCGAAAGTGAGCTTTCACGCTCGCCCAATTGAAGACAACCCGTCCATCCGGTAACCAAGATCGGGTGGGGACGATTGGGCGGTTATTCATCCCGTTGATGGTGCTGGTGGCAGCGACGTTCGCCACGGGATGTGAGCAGCTTCCGGCCCATGCCTCGGCTTCAACTGTCGCGTCGTCCACCCGTCCGGCGCCCGAGCTAGCTTCAACAGCGGCCCGCGACGGCGGGGTGTCCTCTCCGAGCCTTACGCTTGTTGCGGCCGAGTCTTCGCCTGGAGCGCAACCGTCGAACCCGTCCGTCTCGCCCGCCAAGGCCTTTGTCGCCGGTTACGACGCGTACAGCAAAGGCGACTACGCGACCGCGGTCGCTCAACTCGGCTACGCGGCGAAGCATTTTCCGGTTCTTGCCGACTATGCGCTGTTCTATCTTGGCAAGGCCCAACTCAGCCACGGCAACTATGCGGCTGCGGTCTCCAATTTCAGGCAGTTACTCAACCACTACCCGCAGAGCGTCAAGGTGCCGCAAGCCCAGGTTGCGTTGGCCGAGGCCTATTTGAAGCTCGGCAAAGCTTCGGAGGCCTCTGAGGTTGCGTCGAAAGCGCTCGGCATCTTCCACTCAGCGGCGATCAGGCAGCCGGCGCGGATGACCCTTGCGCGTGCGCTGCTCGCGATGGGGCAGAGCAAGGGCGCGTACGTGGAACTGATGCTGCTCCGGCAGCATTATCCGCGCGGACCGTTTGACGCCGAGGCGCGAAAGCTTGCCTACCAGATTCTCGGCAAAGATCCTTCGGTCGCCAAAACTCATACCGTCGATTACCACCTTGAAGAGGCGCAACTCCTGCTGAGTGAGGGCGAGCCCCGTACGGCGCTCAGGCAGGTGCACGAGGGCCTGCGTTTGTCGCCGTCTGATTTCGCGCGTGCCCGCCTGGTGTTCTTCGAAGCCGAGGCTCTTGGCTTCTTCGATTCCAAACGCGCGGCGGTCGCCTATCGCGAGTATCTCCGATTGGCCCCGAGAGGAGATTCGGCACCACGGGCGCTCGAGCAGCTCGCTCTCATCGACTGGAACCAAAACCGGATGGAAGAGGCGCGCGAGATGTTCGGGCGTTTGGTGATGGATTTTCCCAGAAGCCCCCAGGCGCCGGGCGCGATGCTGCGGATTGGCAGGATTCTCGAGGAACAAAAGGACTTCGACCGCGCGCGCGCCGAGTACCTGCGCCTCCTGCAGCGCTATCCCGCAGGTGCTCCGGCTGAGCAGGCACGGTTTCGCGCGCCGTGGATGTACTACATGACGGGGCATTATGAGCTTGCCGCATCCAGCTTCGGAGTGATGGTGGACAAAGCCAGAAGCGACGCGGAGCGCGACAAGTTCCTTTACTGGCGCGCCCGTGCGCTTGAAAAGTCGGGCCTGAAGTCCAGAGCACGGCGCATTTTCGAGCATCTGGCCAAAAGCCTGCACAGCAACTACTATCCGGCGCTCGCCGCGATGCGGGTCAAGGCGCCGCTGCCGTTCCTGCCGGCCTCGGCCGCATCGCTTCCGAAACTGCATCCGGTGCCGAAGGTCTCGGGCGTGGCGGAATTCCATCTCACGCGCGCTCTCGCGCTTCAAAAGCTCGGGCTCAATACGTTGGCCCCGAACGAGCTAAGCGCCCTTGAAACCGATGCGGGCCACGAGGCCGACGTGCGCCGATTCGTGCTCGCCGGCTACGAGGCCTCCGGCGCCTACTACGACGCTATCGTGGCGGCTTCGCGAATGGAGCATCGCGGGATGCTTGATCCCGACGTGGCAGAGCGTATCCGTTATCCGCGCGGCTTTCGTGACCTCATCAGGGCTGAGGCACGCAGGCGCGGACTTGACCCGTACCTCATGTTCGCGCTGATTCGGCAGGAAAGTCTATTTAATCCAAGCGCCACGTCGGTCTCCAACGCGCGCGGCCTGATGCAGCTCCTGCCCAAAACGGCGCGCGGAGTCGCCGCACGCAGCCACGACCATGACGCTCTGGACAACCTCAATCTGTATGACCCGAATCTCAACGTACGGCTGGGAACCGCTTACTTTCGAAAGCTGCTCACCATGTTCCACGGGGATGATATAAAGGCCGTGGCTGCTTATAACGCCGGAGATAACGCGGTCAAGGAGTGGCTCAATAGATTCCCCGGAAGCGACGACGAATGGGTCGAGAACATCACCTATCTCGAAACCCGCCGCTACGTGAAACAGGTTATCGGTGGCAGGCGGGAGTACCGGATGCTTTACGGCCGCGGTGCCGCGCGCTCAGCATCCCGCCCGACACGCCACTTGCCGGGATAGACGTAGGCGAGGACTTTCTCGACCTCGCACTTCTTGCGCGCGGCGAGCTTTCCTTTCGTCGGGTCGCGCTTGCCGGACTCGATGCTCGACCGGTCGCGTCGATCGCGCGAAGGTTGGCTGAATCCGCGCCGGAATTTTCCCGAGGGGCGATCGCGATTGTCGACTCGCCGCGATGTCCGCTTGACGTGGACTCGTCGTCCGCGTCGATGAAGCCGCGGGTCGACGCTCCCGCGCGGCGCGTTCTGGACGGTGCGATTCGCCGACTGTTTTCATCTGCCGGGAAAGGTCGGCTCTCGATGTATCCGACGCCGCGAGCGGAATATTTTGCGCGATGCGTTCACGACGCCTCATGCAAACCGCATCTCATGGCGATTGGCCTCGAACTGCTGGGATCATCTTTCGGCCGTTCGACGCAACCTTCGATAAGCCGCGGCGGACTGCTGTTCACCCGTTTCATGCTTGCGGGTTTCGCGGCCCATGCGGCGCTTGCGCGGCTCGG
>JBJKQX010000365.1:0-3227 GCA_046704965.1 Binataceae bacterium (SeqCode) | reverse complement strand
AAGTTGAGGGGCATTTCGGTCGCGTCTCGGAACAGGGGTTGTTCAGCACCGAGATTCAGACGCCTGACCGCGATCTGACCACGTTGCCGAACCTGTTTCTCGTCTCTCATCCGACCACCGTTGTTCGCAAGTCGGGAACGATACTAGCCGCCACCGTCTCACTCGGGTACGACATCCCCCGCGACAAGGTTGAGAATCTTCTTACAGAGGCAGCCCGGAGAGCCGACCTCGAAGAGCCCTTTGTATGGGTAACTGAGCTTGGCAACTTCTCCGTGACCTATCGAATCGCGGGTTTCCTGTCGGAGGTCAAGGAGTTGCTCAGCGCGCGCTCACGGCTCAGGATGTTCATGCTCGACGTGCTGAACGAAAGTGAAATCGAGATTGTCTCACCGACGTTCATGAACCAGCGCGTACTGGAAGACGGGAAGACCTTTATCGCCAAGCCTTCTAGAAAACGAGCGGAACCGGCTACAGATAAACCCGAACGGGTCGTGTTCGACAAAGCTGAGCAGGCCGAGGCATTGGAGAGGTTGCGCGCCGAGTACAGGCAGCTTGAGGAACAAATCGAGGCGGAAAACGAGAAACTCAAACAGGCTGATGAGGGCGACGGGCTGCGCGACAGGATCAGGCAGAGAATCGAGGCTCTCAATGGCCGGCGCGACACCGTTGCGAAGCGGCTGGAGTTGAGCGAAAAACGCGAGAAATGAGTTTCGTCGCGATCTGCGACTCCTGACCGCCCGCAGGCGGCCACGATAGGATGCCTAATTCACGTGTTCCCACGCGTGGTAGGAACTTCGAACCAGCGGTGCCGATTCCACGTGATGGAAACCGAGCTTGAGCGCTTCCGTTCTGAGCTCGGCGAATTCCTGCGGAGTAACGTAGCGCGCGACCGGCAGATGCTCCTCTGAGGGGCGCAAATACTGGCCGAGAGTCAGGATGTCGCATTCGACGCCGCGCAGGTCGCGCAACACCGAAATCAGTTCATCGTTCTCTTCGCCCAGCCCAAGCATCAGGCCGGCCTTGGTCAGAAGCGGACGGCCCATCGCGCGCGCGGTGTTCTTGGCGTGCTTCAATACCCCGAGTGACAGATCGTAATGACCTCCTGGCCGCGCGGTACGGTAAAGACTCGGGACGGTCTCGATGTTGTGGTTGTAGATGTCGATTGGCGACTCGACCACGGTTTCGACACTCTCGTTCGAACCGCGGAAATCCGGCACCAGCACCTCGACGCGAGCCGACGGAACCATCGACTTAATCGAGCGCGCGGTGGCAGCGAAATGGCCCGCTCCGCCGTCGGGCAGGTCGTCGCGATTCACCGAAGTCACGACGATATGCTGAAGTCCGAGCCTTGCGGCGGCCTCACCGATGCGCCGGGGTTCGTCGCTGTCGAGCGGTCTGACCTTGCCGTGAGCGACCGCGCAGTAGGGGCAGTTAC
Source organism: Binataceae bacterium (SeqCode) (assembly GCA_046704965.1). Classification (GTDB taxonomy): domain Bacteria; phylum Desulfobacterota; class Binatia; order Binatales; family Binataceae; genus DTIX01. The sequence continues at coordinate 1,792 of JBJKQX010000365.1, read as the reverse complement.
GCGTGCACACGTCGCCCATCAGCATGAAGGTCGCCGTGCGATTCGAGAAGCACTCACCGATATTCGGGCAACACGCCTCCTGGCAAACGGTGTGCAGCTTGAGGCCCGCAAGCAGCCCGCGCGTGCGAACATACTCCGGTGAAACCGGCGCACGAACCTTTATCCAGTCGGGATGTTTTCGTTCAGCCATGATCAATCCATTCTATCCGCGCCCGGCGCCTCCCTGAAACGAGTTCCGCGCGCCTTCCATTCGATCAGCTTCCCCCGCAATCGGGTTGCGATCAACAAACGACCGAACCTGCTCCGGTGCGACCTCGCGTAGTTGCCCGTAGCCGAAGACCTCGGCGAAGGACGTGCGCATCGTCTGAGCGAACTCTGCGACCGAAACATCGCGGCAGCCGAGTTCGGACGTCGAAGTCATCCGGCATCCCTCGATTCCGCACGGCACGATCCGGTCGAAGTAGCCAAGCTCGGTTTGCACGTTGAGCGCGAATCCGTGACACGTCACCCATCGCTTGATACCGACGCCGATCGACGCAATCTTGCGCCCGCCGACCCATACTCCGGTCAGACCGTCACGTCTTTGCGCCTCGATTCCATACGCCGCAAGCGCGCGTATCATCGCCTGTTCCAGATTTCTCAAGTAGGCATGAACGTCGCGATCGCGGCCCGTGAGCTTCAGAATCGGATAGCCCACCAGCTGGCCCGGTCCGTGATAGGTCACTTCGCCGCCGCGCGAAACTCGATGCACCGGAAAGTCCGACCAGCGCGCCGCAGCCAGATATCGCTCGTCGGCGCCGCGGCCAAGCGTGAAGACGTGCGGATGCTCCATCAGAAGCAGGATGTCATCGCGTTTGTCGGCCTGGCGCTCGGCCACCAGAACGTTTTGAAGTTCGAGGCCATCCTCGTACTTCACGACGCCCAGGTCGGCTATATCGAGCGTGCGTTTTCCGTCCATCGCTGGTTCCAGTGTAACGAACCGAAAAGCTCTCGTCCCGTCCCTTTTTCGGACGACATGACGCAGAGGGAGCAGTCACATGGCGCCAGTCCGTCGTCCGGTCGGCGCGGGCTAAATATGTATCGCTTCGCCTTCGGCGGCGAGCGCAGCCTCCATGATCGCCTCTGACATGGTCGGATGCGGATGGACGGTGCGACCGAATTCAGCGGTGGTCGCTTCGAGCGTTCTCCCGAGCACGACTTCTGAAATCAGGTCGGTCGCGTGATGGCCGATTATCTGGCATCCGACGACTTCACCGTACTCCTCGCTTACGACGAACTTGACGAAGCCTTCTGCCGCATTGATGGCGACCGCTTTTCCGTTGCCGCGGAACGGGAATTTTCCGACCTTCACTTTCATTCCGCGCGCCTTGGCGTCGGCCTCGCTCAGACCTACGGTCGCGACCTCCGGGTCGCAATAGATGCATCCCGCGATCGAAAGGAGATCGAAGCCCGGTTCGCGTACCCCGGCCATGATTTCGACCGCTGCCACACCTTCGGCCGAGGCCTTATGGGCAAGCAGGGGAGGGCGAATTACGTCGCCTATTGCGTAAACGCTCTGGCACGAGGTTCGAAACGAGTCGTCCACCGTGATAAAGCCGCGGCGATCGATTTCGATTCCCAGTCGGTCGAGTCCCAGGTCGCGGCTAAGCGGACCGCGTCCGACGGCGACAAGAACGTTCTCCGCCTCGATCGCCTTCGCCCCGTCAGCGGCCTCGACGTTCACGGTCCATCGCTCGCCCTTTCGCTCCATCGACTTGTAACCGTGTCCGAGCATCACCTTGACGCCGCGTTT
>JBJKQX010000364.1:0-8189 GCA_046704965.1 Binataceae bacterium (SeqCode) | reverse complement strand
CGCGCCGGAACGGCCCGCAGCCTCGGTCTGCCAGAACGGCAGCGTAGGTGCCATTCCGGGAGCGGGCTCGACCATCAGGCGTCCGCGCGAGATACGCTGAATCTGCCACGGCATCGAGCCGAGCGCGAAAATATCGCCTCGCGACGACTCTTGCGCGAAATCCTCCTCGACGTCGCCTATCTTGCGGCCCTCCGATTCTCTCACATCGTCGTATTTGCCGCTTTCCCGAATCGTGCCGCCCGCGGTGATCGCCGCCAACCGGGCGCTGCGTCGGGCACGTATCCGCGCGCCCTGCGAATCGAAGATTATTTTGGGTGCGCCGCCACGAATGCGCTCGCGGGTTTCGGAGGCCATCTCGGTCAGAAGGCGTCGCAGATGCTGCCCGTCGAGATCGGCAAAGTTGTACGCGCCGCGCAGGAGCGCGAGCAGTTCCGCTTCGCTGATTTCTTCTTCCTCGGCCGCGATCGCGACGATCTGCTGTGCCGCGACGTCGAGGCATCCAGCCGGAATTTCGACCTCGTCGAGGCGCCCTGCCCCGATCGCGCGAACGCAGGCCGCGCACTCAAGCAGGTCGTCGAGCGTCAGCGCGAACATCCGGCCCTTGGGCGTCGCGCCGTGACGATGGCCGGAGCGTCCGATTCGCTGGATCGCGGCGGAGATCGACTCGGGCGAATCGACCTGGCATACGAGATCGACCGCGCCGACGTCGATTCCAAGCTCCAGCGACGCGGTTGCCACGATCGCCTTGAGTTCTCCGCGCTTGAGCCGCTGCTCGGCATCGAGCCGTTCCTTGCGCGCCAGGCTTCCGTGATGCGCCATGACCGCTTCCGCGCCGAGGCGCTTCTGCAGGTTGAGCGCGACGCGCTCGGCCCATCGGCGGCTCAGTGTGAACACGAGTGTGGTGCGATGCTCCCCGATGAGGCGCGCGACCTCGTCGTACATCGCCTCCCAATGCTGATGGGTTGCGAGCGGGCCGAGGTCGGGTCCGGGTGCGAGCACCTTGAGGTCCATCGCGCGGGCGCGGTCGTCGGCGCGCACAATCTTGACGTTGCGCGGGACACGGCGGGCATTCTTGTTGGTGTCGCTTCCCGCCAGAAACGCGCCCAGCCGTTCGACAGGATTCAGCGTGGCGGATAATCCGATTCGGATCGGACGCGGCTGGCCGCCGAGATGGAGCATCCGGTCAAGCCGCTCCAGCGTGACGGCGATATGCGCGCCGCGCTTGTTGCCCGCGACGGCGTGAAGCTCGTCGACGATAACGTACCGAACCGAGGCGAGGCGTTTTCGAAACTGCGGAGAGGTCAGCAGGATGAACAGCGACTCGGGCGTCGTGACCAGGATATGCGGCGGACGCCGAAGCATCGCGTTTCGCTCATTCGCGGGAGTATCTCCCGTGCGCAGGCCGGCCCGAATCGGAGCGAGCGCGATACCCATTTGCTCCGCGGCCGCTCGCACGCCCGCAAGCGGCTCTTCGAGGTTAAGACGGATATCGTTGGCGAGAGCCTTGAGCGGCGAAACGTAAAGGACCGATACTTCCTCGCGCAGCGCGCCCGCTTCGGCTTCCGTAACCAGGCGGTCGATCGCCCACATGAAGGCCGCGAGCGACTTGCCGCTGCCGGTCGGCGCGCATAGAAGGACGCTATGGCCCTGCGAGGCTTGAGCCTCTGCTATCACCGGCCATCCGAGTTCCTGCGCGCGCGACGGTGAGCTGAAGCGGCTTCGGAACCACGCGCTAACGGCGGGATGGAATCCGTCGAGCACGGCGGTCACAAGGAAGTTATATCATTCCCGGACGTGCGCGATCATCGGAGCGTAGGGCAACGTCGGGAGTTTTAGGGTCGAGAGTTTTGCCGATAAGCGCCACGCGGCATGTTGAGGTATCGGCAGTCCATCAGCTGAAGAACTCACCCAGGCGCGCAGTGAACTCGCTTCGCGACAATGTCAGCTCGAAGCCTGCGTCGCGCGCGGACCTGAGCGATTTGAGATCGACGTGCGAAGCAAACCCGATCAGCCGCGCGCCGGGGGCCGCGGCGCGAATCGTTTCCGCCGTGTCGGAAGCGGGAAACGACGCGTCCGACAGGTCAACCATCACGAGCGACGGCTGAACCTCGGCGCATCTGCGGCCTGCAGCCTGCAGATCGGACGCGTAAACAATCTCGGTGCCCGCCGCGTGAGCGGCGCCGTCGAGCTTGGAGCGGAAAAACAAATCGCGAATCAATGCGAGTGCGACGACTGCGGCCATGATCGATCCTCATACTGAAATAGATTCGAAAGGTACCCTGCGGACTCCGGAGCGGAACCGATCGGGAAGAAACGGGGTCAGATCGACGGACGGTTTGCGCCCGGTCGCAAGGTCTGCGACCAGTTCGCCGGTCAACGCCGAGAGCATGATTCCGCTTCGGAAATGTCCGGACGCATAGATGACATTCGCAACCGAGGGCGAAGGCCCGATCACCGGCATCAGGTCGTCCGTCGCTGGCCGAAGCCCGGCCCATGCCTCGCGAAACGCGACCTGCGAAAGAGCCGGCACGAGTTCCGACGCGGCGCGGGCAACGTGATTGATTCCGGCCAGCGTCACGCGCTTGTCGTAACCGGCGTCCTCGAACACCGAGCCCGCCAGCAGACGACCGTCGCGCCGCGGCACCAGGATTCCGTGAGCCGAAAAAAGCGAGGGCCCGATTACGCCGGGCGTCGCGTCGAAACACAGTATCTGTCCGCGTATCGGGAAAAATCGGATAGCGTCGGCTTCCAGACCTCGGACCTGTCCCGACCAAGCGCCGGCGGCGTCGATCACGAGATCCGCTTCAAGCACCGAGGCGTCATGAAGCCTGACGCCGGATGCGCGTCCGCCGTCTGTGACGAGTGCGTCGACCATCGTGCCCTCGCGAAACTGCGCCCCTGCACGACGGGCGGCACTTACGTAGGCCTGAGTCAGTTTGCGGTTGTCGGTGCGCCGATTGGTCGGCATGTGCAGCGCGCAAATGGCCTTGGGCGAGAGCATCGGGACAAGCTTGCGTGCGTCGCGTCCGTCGAGTTCCTCGACCATCGCGCCCGCCTCGCGCTGCCATCGCGCGCGTTCGGTCAATTCTTCCCGTTCTTGATCGTTGAAGGCCGCGTAAAGCACTCCGTGGTCGTCATACTCAGGGTCGACGCCGCTTTCGCGCACGAGACGCTCGACGATAGCGTCGAAGGACTGCTTGGCTTTCACGCACAGGTCGAAAAACGGGCCGGGAGCGTCGGCTTCACCCTGCGGCGCAATCAGTCCTCCCGCGGCCCACGACGCCTCGCGCCCGAGACGACCGCGCTCCAGCACGGTGACCTTCATTCTTTCGGCCGCCAGCCTCCAGGCCACCGAGGCTCCGATTATCCCGCCGCCGATTACGAGAACCTTCACAGTCCGTCCTTTGCGCAGTAACTGATTCTGCCAAGCGTCACGATGCTTAAAGATTAACCGGCATCCGGAACGGGTAAAACCCCGCGACGCGCCGCTTCGGCACAACTTATCCGCATCCACTTCCCAGGCCAGAGTTGAAGTGCCGGAGAATTTCGAAAGTCTCCGGGATAAACGATGAAACCGGCGGCGCGCGATGCTAAAAGCACGATGAGGCTTCGCCGGCCGAAGCCGGCGTGGAGGGCGCCATGGCGAGACTAATCAAGGGACTGGAAAGCAAACTGGTGCATGCCGGAGAACCCGAAACGCTTATCGAAGGTGCGGTAGTCACTCCGATCTTTCAGTCCTCGACTTTCGAAAGCGCCGGCGCCTCCGACTATCATCAGCTTCGCTACATCCGTCTCAACAACACCCCGAACCACGAGGCGCTGCACGCAAAGCTGGCGGCGCTGGAGAACGGCGAAGCCGCGCTGGTCTCGGCAAGCGGGATGGCGGCGGTCAGCACGGCGCTGTTGACGATCCTTGCGCCCGGCGGCCATCTGCTGGCGCAGGAATGCCTTTACGGCGGGACGCATGACCTGCTCACGCAGGACTTCCCGGGCCTCGGTATCGAAGTCGATTTCATCAACGGCGACGATCCGGCGTCGTGGGCCGCGTATCTCAAGGACAACACTCGCGCCATCTACGTGGAGACGATGTCAAATCCGCTGCTGGAGGTTCCCGACCTGACCGCGGTCGTCGACTTCGCGCAGAGTAACGGCATGGTTTCCATTATAGATAATACGTTTGCGAGTCCCGTGAATTTCAGGCCGCTGGAGTTGGGCTTCGACCTCTCGCTGCACAGCGCGACCAAGTATCTTAACGGTCACGACGACATCGTTGCCGGGGCGACAATCGGAAGCGAGGAGCTGGTATCGAGGATGAAGCGCAAGCTTAACCATCTGGGTGCGTCGCTCGATCCCCACGCCTGCTTCCTGCTTGACCGAGGGCTCAAAACGCTCGCCGTGCGGATGCGCCATCAGAATGAGAGCGCGCTCAAGATAGCCAATTTTCTCGAAGGGCATCCCGCGGTGAAACAGGTCAACTATCCCGGCCTCGAAGGGCATCCGAATCATCTGCGGGCGTGCGAACTGTTCGACGGTTTCGGCGGGGTGCTGAGCTTCGAGCTGAAGGATGGCGTGGAGGGGGCCGAGCGGTTTCTCGCCGAAGTGACGCTGCCCGTATGTGCGCCCAGTCTCGGCGGTATCGCAACGCTTGTTACCCGCCCGGCGGTAACGTCCCACGCGGGGATGTCGGCTCGGGAGCGGGCGCGTGCGGGAATCGAAGACGGGCTGATACGGGTCTCCGTGGGTCTTGAGACGTGCGAGGATCTTATCGAGGATTTCGAGCAGGCTTTGAGTTGACCCGTTCCGCAGTGCCATGACAAACGGGCATGGCGGCCTGCAAACGCGGACAATCGTCGGGCCGAAGCGAGGGTGGGATCGTTCGTCACTTCCGTGCAACAGCGATTTGAGGTTTTCAGCCAAATTCCCGTCAGATGTTTCAGATCAGGACGCCCGGCTCGTCAGATCGACCGCCTTGGCTTTACGTAACGGGTCATAACATAGGAGCTGATTTCACTCAGATGGCTGATATTGGGGCATGGCAATTGCTTTACACTGACAATTTGCGGCGAGGGCGCTTGGCTCGCCGGAACAGGAGCGTTTTGGATGGCGGCTGCGCCGGAACCGAAACTACCCTCAGGGCAACACGCGGCGCGGCCGGGGCAACGCGCGAATCACATCGATTCTTCGGCTGGGAGCGCGCGTCGCGCTACCGGCATACTTGATAACCTGTCGCGGCTGAACGAGTATGCGCGCCTACTGGTGCGGGCGGGCGCTATCTTCGTCGTCTTCTTCGAAAGTGCCTATCTTTACGAGGCGCTCGGCTCTCCCCTGATTCAACTGCTCTTGCCGTTCCATCTGCTCAATCTGGGCCTCTGTCTGACGATATTGGTCGCGGCCTTGTGGCCGGGCGAATTTCGGCACTGGCGCGGACTGGTTCTGACAACGTGCGCGGCCACGATGGCGAGCACGAGCGCAATTTGCACGATTACAGGTCATTTCGAACCGCTGTTCATTACGGTGGTCGGATTCGTCGTGGCAACCGGCTTCCTGCCGTGGAGCGGAGTCTTTCAGGGGGCGATGGGCGTGACCGGCGTCGCCTGTTACCTGGTGCCCACCCTGATGCGTGCGGGACTCGATCGCGCTCCGCTTATGCACTGGTTCGGGCTGATCGCAGGAGTGGTACTCGCGCAGGCGGGCGTCTCTCTGCGCACGCGCAACTGGAGAGAACTGATAGGCGCTCGGGAAGCGCTCAGGCTCCAGGTGGACGCCATCAAGGAGAGCGAGCAAAAGTTCCGCTCGGTGTTCGAGGCGAACCCGGATCCGATCCTGATAGCCGAACTACGCACGGGGACCATAATCGACGTCAACGAAGCGTTCGTTCGGCGAAGCGGGTATCCGCGCGAGCAGATACTGGGACGCAACGTCAGAGAACTCGATCCGTATACGGACCGCGGCGAGCGCCGCAAGCTGCGCGAGCGCCTGAAGACCGACGGCTATCTCCGTGATGTGGAGCTCGATCTGCGCATTGGAGAGAAACGAGTCCAGATGCTGCTGTCGGCCGTAGCCGTGCAAGGCTCCACCGACAGAATGGTCTGGATAATGCACGACATAACCCGAATCAGGGCAGCGGAGCGCAATCTTCGCGCAAGCGAGCAAAAGTTCCGCGAGATCTTTGATTCGAGCCTCGACTACATTGCAGTCCTGTCGATGAACGACGGTCTGATTTTGGATGTGAACCAGGAGTTCACGCGCGGTCTCGGCTATACGCGCGAGGAGGCAATCGGCAAAAAGGTGAATGAACTCGGCCTGTTGGAGCGCGAGTTCAGGAGCCGGATCCAGTCCGAATTGCGCGAGCATGGATTTTACCGCAGCGTCGATATTGCCCTGCGCGCCAAGGACGGCCGTAGTATCGACACCTCGTGTTCGTTCGTGGTCACCCGTATCGGCGCCGATGATTGCATCGTGGTCTTCGCGCGCGACATCTCGCACCTTAAGGAAGCCGAACGCAAGCTGCGCGACAGCGAGGCGACTCTCAGGCAGATTTTCGACAGCAGCCTGGACGAGATCAACGTCGTGGATCTGGAGACGATGCGTTTCCTCGACGTCAATCCCGAGTTTCTGCGCGGCGTGGGGTTGTCCCGAGAGATGGTTATAGGACGACCGGCGAAGGAGATCGTGCGCTGGGCGGACCCTAGCCAGATAAAACGGTTACGCGAACTGCTGCTTCACGAGGGCGTTGCGCGCAACGTTGAGATCACCGTGCGCAGACCTGACGGCAGAATGCGCGAAATGCTGACCTCGACCGTCCTCACGCAGCTTAACGGACGCGACTGCACGATTGCATTCAGTCGTGACATTTCGGACCGGAAAGCCGCCGACCGCGCGCTGCGCGACAGCGAAGACAAATTCCGCCGCATTTTCGAATCCAACCTTGATATCGTCCTGATCGTCGATTCCGAAAGCGACAAGATAGTCGAGGTCAACGAGGAATTCGTCCACCGCACAGGCTTCTCGCGCGCGGAGGCGCTGGGCCGAACGACCATCGAACTCGGTGTCTGGGTTGACCACGCAACCCGAGACATGGTGAGCGAGGAACTGCAGAAGTCGGGTTACGCGCAGGGCCTTCAGGTAACATTTCGCACCCGTACCGGCGCTTCGATAGAAACGCTTCTCTCGTCGGCAGTCATCAAGCTTCAGGGCAAGGATTGCGTGCTCAGCGTCGCACGCGACATCTCGGACCTGAAGGCGGTTGAATCGGCGCTTCGGGAAAGTGAAGAAAAATTCCGCGGCATCTTCGAAAAAGCGGTCGATATGGTGGTGCTGACCAGCCTGACCACCGGCACCGTTATCGAGGTCAACGAGGAATTCGTCCGTCACAGCGGCTACTCGCGCGAGGAAGCGGTCGGCAAGAGCAACTCGGATCTGAACATCTGGGTGGACTTCGACGCTCGCGACCGGTTCTTTGCGGAGCTCGCCGAGAAGGGCTTCGTCAAAGGCTTTGAGTCTGACATGAGACTCAAGGACGGCACGACCATCCCGGTGGTGGTTTCCTCGGTGGCGATACGGCTGGGCAATCAGGCCTGCACGGTCACCGTGTTGCGAGACGTCTCGCAGCTCAGGGAAGCGGAGTCCGAGCTGCGCGAAAGCGAGGCACGACTCAGGAAGATCTTCGAAGCAAGCACCGAAAGCATTTCCGTAACGGACCTTGAAACCGGCGTGTTCATCGACGTGAACCAGGCGATGCTGGACTCCACCGGCTATTCACGCGAGCAGATTGTCGGGCGAACCGCACAGGAAATCGGCTTCTGGGAGAAACCGGAAAAGCGCGCCGAGTTCTACCGGATGCTGATCGAAACAGGCCGGGTCCACAACATGGAAGTCGATTTTCGCGTAAATCGGCAGACGCCGTTTCCCGCTTTGATATCGGCCGTAACCGTCCCGATTCGCGGACGTCAGTGCGTGCTGTCGATGGCGCGCGACATCTCCGACCGCAGGGAGGCGGAGCAGAAGCTCAAGGACAGTGAGCGAACTCTCAGGCGCATCTTCGATTCGAGCCTCGATCCCATGGTCATCAACACGATGGCAGACGGGCGATATATCGAGGTGAACGACGCGTTTCTCAAGATGAGTGGCCTCAAGCGCGAAGACGTAATCGGCAAGAGCTTTGTCGAACTCGGGGTTTGGCCCGACAG
>JBJKQX010000363.1:0-3504 GCA_046704965.1 Binataceae bacterium (SeqCode) | reverse complement strand
GGACCGTGACGTCGTAGGTCACCTTCTGACCGTCGGCCCGCTCCACCGAGATCTTCCATTCGCCCGTCTCCGCGCCCATCAGAACCAGCTTGCCCGGTTCCTCGCTGTGCACCAGCAGAGCCTGCGGATTCGAAACGATCTGGATGTCCGGAGTGCTATCTTTGTTAAGGTTATTGATTACCTTGCTCTCGCCCGCGTTCAGACTGAGCGAGATCTGCTGCGAATTTTCGGCAGCGATTACCTGGGTCGGATGTGCGATGAGAAGGCTCATCGCTGCCAACAGCCATGGGATGGCCCATCCGCAGCCGCGTTTTGCTTTCATCGTCGTGTACCTCACCTGGTCCTCCCGCTCATCAACGCACGTCTATCGTCTTGGGCGTCGGGACGTACGCCGCCGAGGCCGTGTTTGTATTGCCCGAGGCGCCCGAACCGGAGCCGGTCACATACGAGCTGGCCAGCTTTTGAGCACCAGTATGCGCACTCAGGGCATAGTTCCTGTGCCCGTCTGTTGAGAGTGCGGCATGCTTTCTGGCCGGCTTGGGAGACCATGGCTGGGCGGCGGCCTGTACGAAGGACACCGATTCGGATTTGGTGCCGTTACGCATGATCTCGACGTTGAATTTGTGGAGTCTGCGGACCCGTGCCGCGCGATGCCCGGCTTGCGCAGGCATAACCGGCATCTTCGGCGCGGTGCCGTAAACACCGAGCAACTGCTTTACGTCGACACCGTTGATCGGGACGATTTTGTTGTCGTTGTAATTGCGCATCGCAAGCCGCAGAGTTCCTTCGCGGCTGGCGAGGGCAAGTCGTTCGGCCTCTATCGGCGTCACGAGCAGCGTTACGACTTTTACCAGTTTGGGCGCGTCTTTCTGTTTCTCGACCTGCTGGGCAACTGCCAAAACCTCGACGTCCTGCAACACCACCTTGGACACCGGCTGGCTTATCCCGCTTCCGCTGGGCATCGCCACCAGAACATCCACGTGGGCACCGGGCAGCACGAAGCCCGCTATGTCACTGACCTGGTCAACCGGCACCGAAATCGCGCGCATCCCGGCGGGAATCAGAAGAGGCAGCACGCCGCCTGCCCTCTGACCCGTGAACAACATGCTTTGCACGATCGGTTCGTTAGCTATTATCTGGTTTCTGACGTAGCTTCCGATTAGCTGATGAGTATTAGTGAATGCACCTTGCGGTATGGCGTCCGATGACCATCGGACAAGCTTCACACTGCTCGCATCGATTTTGGAGCCGAGCGGCAGATTATGCGAGGCAACCACAATGTGCACCGTCCTGACCATCGCCTGCTTCACCTCGGCGTCCCTGCGCTTGAGCGCGGAGTAAACCACTACCGAGGCGGCCATGGCGGCCAAGGCTGCGAGCACGACGAAAATCTCTGGCCGTCTCATTCCGTCCTCCCCCTCCGGTCCTTAATTGCCGGCCCGAGTTCCTTCTTCGGTATACATAGAGTTGTTCATTGGTAGCTTCATTCGCTCATCGCGCTTTCCTGGCTCGTGAGCGTCGTCGGGAAGGTTATGACTCCGAGGAACGGGTTGGGCAGAAAGAGTTGCCCTGAGGCGTCGAAGCTGATGTTGACAGTCACAGTTTGCCCGAACGTCCGTGGAGTGGCGGTTGGATTAACGGTGACTGTTAGGTACTGACCGCTGTTTTTCGTGACAGTCGGAGAGCCAACCTGAACCATATAGCTAGTAATGGCGGACTGGTCGGCGCTCGGATTGACCGACGCGTAGCGCGCGCCCTGATAGGCAAGCTGATTCAGTGCCAGGGCCGCCTGTCCGATCATGGCGTACTGGATGCCAAGAAGAAGCACGAAAAGCGCCACGGTCAGGACCATGGCGAATTCGACCATCGCCTGCCCGCGCGAGATTACTCGGGTCCACATGCCACGTGGGCGTGTGGCCTTGCCTCGTTGTCGAACTGCGATTCTCATGTGTGCATCCACGGCTGGTTGGTTCTGCGAATATCGCGAATTACGGAGACCCGCGTTCCTCAGAGAAAGGAGTTGATATGTTCGACGAGCCCCTTTAGATAGACGCCCGACGTGTTGTACATTGAGACTACGACCGCCGCAACCGTGGCCAGGATGAGTGCATACTCTGTCATGGTTTGACCGTCTGCGAATCTCAGCCGTTCCTGAAGGCGTACAATTAGTTTCATCGTTCCTTCGCTCCAGCTAATAATTTCCTCGTGGTGGCGAAAGGCAACAGACCTCCTCACGCGGGAATCCCCCAAACCGTCGCGAGTCGAAACCACAGACACCATGGGAACGCGGCTCGCCAAGTAACGCAGGACTTGACCAACCTTGCGCTGGCGGCGATTCCGGCACAAATCACGGATCCACCTAGCCGGTTGTTTTGCGATTCTCATCGTCTCGTGTTCCCCACGGCGCTGGCGCCGGCAACCCAGGTAGGCCGCCGGCGCCTTTGCTTCCTAGAGTTGATCTCTTAGAGCTGCCCGTCGACGGTGGTCAGCAGGCTGGTGATATCGGATCCCATCGTCTGGTAGGCGAGGAAAACAACCACCGCGACCGCGGACAGGATGAGAGCATACTCAGTCATGGTCTGACCGCGATGCCACTCATTCGCCTTGACATACATCTTCGTAAACCAGTCTTTCATTCCCGTGTCCTCCTTAGAGCGTTCGACTTTTCAGTCGTTGTTTCCAATTAAAAAGGCTCCATCCGAGTATTCGGACGAAGCTCGCCAGGCTCTAACTAAGTAATTCGCCCACCCGGTACAGCAACGGCCTCAAGGTGTCTCCCAGCCTGTCGTATCCCCAGTACGCGCCGACTGCGATAGCAGCGAGAATGAGGGCATACTCAGTCATGGTCTGACCGCGATGCCAGGTGTCAACTTTGTAGTATAATCTGGTGAGCCAGCTATGCACTCCGGAATCCTCCGTTCGATATTGTGGCCACCCTCACCAATGTCCGTTCTGTGTATTGCCCCCATCGGGTGTAACGAATCCCCGTTGAATCCCATCTCCGAAAAACCGGACGCATCCAGGACGGGGAGGTATGGCGAGAACGATCGAAGGCCCCCTTTTAAGGCTTTTTCCGTCGGTTGCTCTCTACTGGTCATCCAGGCCACATCCGTTGCCCCGCCCTGTGCGTGCTCGGTCCCCCCGGACGCAAGTGCATCTGGTCCCCCCTGTCTAGCGACACAGATGCGCTTTTGTCCGAACATGGGACTCGTGATGAGCAGGTCCTGTGCCAGAACAGTAGATCCCGGAACTTTTGGGGTTTTCCGCGCTTCCTGCCGGGAACCATACGCCCGATTGCAACGCGGGGTTGCGGCGGAGCAACAAATTGAAGAGGCAAGTGCCGATGAGCATGCTAGAGCGCAAAATAACAGAGAGGCGCAAAATTAAACCCTTAGAGGGCTGGCGCCGTCATGCACGGGGCGTTAAGCGCGAGGAAACATCTACACAATGTAGGGGCGGTGATCCCGCCACCGGGTGCGCAGTCGCAGTGAGGTTGGGTCGGGA
>JBJKQX010000362.1:0-3590 GCA_046704965.1 Binataceae bacterium (SeqCode) | reverse complement strand
TGCGCGGCAACCCCGGGCTCGTCCATCACGGCGATCGCCTTGGCGGGCAGATAGCGATCGTTGACGTAAGGGGCCGAAAGCTCCTCTGCGGAACGGATTGCCGCCGGTGTGTAGCGAACGTTGTGATGCTTCTCGTAGTGCGCCTTGAGCCCGTTCAGGATCTGGATGGTTTCTTCCTGCGTGGGCTCAGCCACGTCGATACGCTGGAACCGCCGGGCAAGCGCCTTGTCGCGGTCAAAGGAGCGCTTGTACTCCTGATAGGTCGTGGACCCGATACACCTGAGTTCACCCGAGGCGAGCACGGGCTTGAGCAGGTTGGACGCGTCGAGCGTGCTGCCCGAGGCAGAGCCGGCGCCAACGATCGTATGGATTTCGTCGATAAACAGGATGCGCTTGGGATTACCGGCGAGCGCCTTGATTACGGCCTTGAGCCGCTGCTCGAAATCGCCGCGAAAGCGCGTGCCGGCAAGCACCGCGCCCATGTCGAGGCCATAGACCTCGATATCGAGCAACGCCTCGGGAACCTCGCGATTATGAATCCTGAGCGCAAGCCCTTCCGCCAGAGCGGTCTTGCCGACTCCAGCCTCGCCAACGAAGACGGGATTATTCTTGCGACGGCGGAGCAGCACATGGATAGCGCGTTCGATTTCCCGCTCGCGTCCGACCAGAGGGTCGATTTTGCCCTCGGCCGCGCGCGCCGTCAGGTTTATCGCGTACGACTTGAGCGCGCGCGAGGGTGAAACCTTGCGTTCGCCCTCGTCATCGCCGTCCGCGTCGGCATCGCCGTCGGATTCTTCCTCTTCGGTGCCGCCCGCGTCGTGCTCTTCGTCGGGACCGATTTTGGAAACTCCGTGCGAGTTATAATTGATCACGTCAAAGGGTGTCACGCCCTGCTCCTGCAGGAACATAAACGCCGCCGATTCATCCTCGTGAAAAAGCGCGACCAGCACGTTGCCGCCGTTTATCTCGGCCCGACCCGACGCCTGAACATGCATCGCGGCGCGCTGAAGCGCCCGCTGCACACCGAGCGCGTAGCGCGGCATGACGGTCTCGCCGCGCGGCATCCGCTCGATGCTTTCGTCGAGATAGCGAGCGAGCTTGCGCTTGAGTTCCTCGATATTGGCGCCGCACTGCTGCAGGATCTTGCTGGTCGTAACGTCGTGAAGCATCGCGTACAGCACATGCTCCAGGCACACGTATTCGTGGCGGCGATTGACGGCCTCCGTGACGGCGAGCTGCAGCGTTACCTGAAGCTCGCGACTTAGCATGACGTTTCCCGATGGCATTTTGCGTCGTGCCGACGTGCGGCTCTCCTACTCTTTCTCCATCACGCACTTAAGTGGATATTCGGATTCCCGTGCCAGCTCTTCCACGGTGCGAACCTTGGTTTCTGCGATCTCATACGGATAGACGCCCGCGACGCCCATTCCATTCTGATGCACGTGAAGCATGATACGTGTCGCTTCAGCGTGAGGCTTGTGGAAAACGGTCTTGAGGATCTCGACCACGAATTCCATCGGCGTGTAATCGTCGTTGAGCAGGATCACCTTATAGGTTGGAGGCTGCGCGGTTTTGCTTTTGGTGCGGGTACGGCGCTCTGTCGTCGCACCGCCATGCCCCGCGCCGCCGCGATCCTCGCCAGCGCCCTTCATGCGCGCCACTCCCGGCGGTCTTGTCTCCTCGCTCATCATAAAATCCAGGTCCGTTCCCGATTTCACCCTGATATAGGATAGCAAATACCACCCGAGTGTAGAGAGACCATTTCGCTTTCGAAGTTGCGCCACAAGTTCCTCACCTCTGCTATTGTAATCACGATGAACGCGAAGGCACGGAAACTCCGATGAGCAGGGACGGCGCAAACTCCGCCGCGATCGAGGTCGCCGCGGTCCAGGGCGTCTCGAAAATCCCTCGCGAGCGATGGAATGCGCTGCTCGGCGAAGGAGATTCACCGTTCGTAGAGTGGGATTGGCTTCACGCGATGGAGGCGTCCGCAAGTGCGTCGCGGAAAAGCGGATGGGCCCCGTATCATCTGGTCGCAACCCATCGCAAATCGAAGCGGATTGTCGCGGCCTGCCCTGTTTATTTGAAAAGCCACAGCATGGGTGAATTCGTGTTCGATCACGGATGGGCGGACGCGGCGGAAGGCGCGGGAATCGATTATTACCCGAAACTTCTGGTCGGAGTTCCGTTCACGCCTCATACCGGGCGTCGGTTTCTTACCGCGCCAAAAGTTGATCGCCGGCAAATCATCCCGCTTCTTGCGGGAGCGCTCGCGACGCTGTGCCAGGAAAACCGGCTTTCGTCGGCGCACGTCAATTTTCTTGAAGAGGATGAATCCGTCGCGCTGTCGGAACTCGGGTTTCTCGAGCGACTCGGTTACCAGTATCACTGGAGCAATAACGGGTTCACCACCTTCGACGACTACATGGCGCGGCTCAAGCACAAGCGGCGCGCAGCAGTGCGCCATGAGCGCGCCGCATTGGGCAAACAGGGAATAACAATCGAAACCGTAGCCGGAGAGGACATCCCCGACGCGTTATTCCCCTCGATGTACCGGGTCTATCTGTCGACGATCGACAAGCTTTACTGGGGACGGCGTTACCTGACCTCCGAATTCTTCGAGCTAATCAAAAACTTCAAGCGCCACCTGTGTTTCATCCTGGCCTATCGCGAAGGACGGCTGATTGCGGGAACCTTCAACGTACAGAAGGCGGGAGTGCTGTACGGCCGCTATTGGGGATGCTTCGAGGAGCATCGCTTTCTGCACTTCAACGTATGCTATTACGCGGGAATCGAGCACTGTATCCGGTCAGGACTGACGCGCTTCGAACCGGGTGCCGGGGGCGAATACAAATGGCTTCGCGGCTTCGACCCGGCGCTCACTCGCAGCGCGCACTTCATCGCGGAACCACGATTCTCCAAGGCCGTCGCGAGCTATCTCAAACGCGAACGGCGCGAAATCATGGCGTGGATTGAGGAAGGACGCGAGCGAAGCCAACTGAAGCCGCCGCCACCTTCCGACGTTGAAACCCAATAGGGTCGCTTCGCCGGCGCGCGCGTCAGCTTTCTTCCGAATCAACTTCGACGGATCGACTCAGCTCGCGCGGCGCGGTTTCAACTATTGGCAGCTCCTCGATTTCCTTTTTTCCCGCCACTCCGAGATCCTTGAATCGGCGCGTCGTCACCATCACGCGACTCTCCATCGAGCTTGCCGTGCGATTGTACGCGTCGACCGCCCGGCCGAGCGCGTTGCCGAGGGCCGTAAGATGCGCCGCCATCGTGCCTATACGCTCATGAAGTTCCTGCCCGAGAAGGCTTATCCGTTCTGCGTTTTCGGCCAGCTGCTCCTGGCGCCATCCGTAGGCAACCGCCTTCAACAGCGCGATTAGCGTGGTGGGCGTGGCCAGAATGACTTTCCGGGCCGCTGCGTCCTCGATAAGTCCGGGGTCCTGCTGAAGTGCGGCGCTGAAGAATATCTCGCCCGGCAGAAACAGCACGACGAATTCAGGCGTGGGACGGCATGCGTCCCAGTAGCTCTTGGCGGCGAGCTGAACGATATGCGAGCGTACCTGACCGGCGTGCTCCGCGAG